>JAUXDD010000215.1 GCA_030618465.1 Desulfobacteraceae bacterium | reverse complement strand
TGATCTCTTGTTCAAAAAGAGTCAAACATCATTATGTTACGTACAGTATGTAAGTATATACGGATTTGAACCCCACTGATATGTTGCTTTTTGATGATGTGATCTGTTATTACATACCTTCCCCAATGAACTCCAACTGTAAAGTTATTCCCAGGCCAGTTTTAGTCTGATTAGATCATTTCCAATTATCACTCCCCCATAATTTTCACCAGCACCCGTTTCCGCCTTCTCCCGTCAAATTCACCGTAAAATATCTGCTCCCAGGTTCCAAAATCAAGCCTGCCGTCCGTAATAGCCACAACCACCTCCCGGCCCATGAGCTGTCTTTTCATATGTGCGTCCGCATTGTCTTCGCCCACATTATGGCGGTACTGGTTTACCGGTTCATGGGGCGCCAGCTTTTCCAGCCATAGGTCATAATCATGGTGGAGACCGGACTCATCGTCATTGATGAAGACGGAGGCGGTGATGTGCATGGCGTTTACCAGTACCAGTCCTTCTTTTATACCGCTTTCCTTCAAGCATTCATCCACATCCGGTGTTATGTTGATAAATGCCCGCCTTGTGGGAACTTCAAACCATAGCTCTTTTCTATAACTGTTCATTTTGATCTCCTCGATAATTATTCAACCTTCGGGATCGTAAAAGCGTTATGACAGCACTTGATTGATAACCTTTGTTAATTCTTGAAGCTGAAACGGTTTTACAATAGATGCATTAAAACCATACTCATTATATCTTGCCATAATGGGATCATTGGAATAGCCACTGGAGACAATGACTTTTGCGTCCGGGTCAATTGCAAGGATTTTTTTTACAGCCTCCTTTCCACCCATTCCTCCCGGGACAGTCAGGTCCATGATTACAGCAACAACAGGTTCCTGGGAATCGATAAATTCCTTATATAACCCGACAGCTTCTGTTCCATCCTTTGCGAGCAAAACCTCATAACCTAAATATTCAAGCATGTTTTTAGAAACATCTCTGACTATCTCCTCATCATCCATAACCAGTATTTTCCCTTTACCTTTTATCAAAGCTGTTCCTGTTATTTTCTCTTTTTGTATTTCGTTTACGATAGCGGGCAGATAAATGGTAAAAGTTGTGCCTTTACCTGATTTTGATCTTACAGAAATATGACCGCTATGTTTTCTGATAATTGAATGCGTAATAGCCAGGCCTAAGCCGCTACCTTCCTGCTTGGTAGTAAAATACGGATCAAAGATTTTATCAATGATATTTTCCGGAATGCCAATTCCACTATCATTTATGGTAATTTTTATGTAATTGTCTGTGCGGGGCAGAATAATACCTTTGTCAGTAATGGTATTCGTATTTTCACAGGAGATATGGATAACCCCCCCTTCCGGCATGGCGTGGTTAGAATTAATGATAATATTTTGAATAACCTGGCTCATCTGCCCTTTATCAATTTTTACGAGCCAGAGGTCATCCGGTATATGGTACTGGCAGGCGACGTTCCCTCCATGAAGAATAAAATTGGCTGAGTCCTTGATAACTTCCGGTATTGAAGCTGTTTCTTTGACAGGCTCTCCGCCTTTGGAGAAAGTCAGAAGTTGTTGGGTAAGATCTTTTGCTCTCAGGGATGCCTTTTGAGCGTCTATTAAGAGTGGATATACCTTGTCTCCTGAATTGATAAATTGAGTAGCCATGCTGAGATTACCAAGGATTGCGACCAGAATGTTATTGAAATCATGTGCAATACCTCCAGCCAGGACACCAACGGACTCTATTTTTTTTACTTTCAACAACTCTTTTTCCAATCTGAGTTTTGCTGTAACATCACGAAAGACAATGACAACACCAATTATCTGACTGCTCTTGTCCCTGATCGGAGCCCCACTGTCTGCAATACTCCTTTCAGTACCATCTTTGGCAACAAGGACAATACGATCGGACAAATTTAAAATTCTGCCGGAATCCAAAACCTTTTTAAAAGGATTTTCACATAACTTACGGGATCCTTCGTGAATAATATGAAATACCTCTTCCAGAGGTCTGCCAACTGCATCTCCCTGATTCCAACCGGTTAAATCTTCGGCAATTTTGTTAATCAGTATAATTTTTCCAGATGTGTCGGTGGTAATAACTCCATCACCAATACTTCGCAGGGTAACTGCAAGGCGTTCTCTCTCTGCAGCTAATGTTTTTTCTGCTTCTAAATGTTCAGTGATATCCTCGACAACTTCAATAAAACCTTTATGCATATTCTGCTCAGCCCGTACAGGGAATGCTTTTATTCTGACAGTAAGACTGCTGCCATCATCTCTGACACCATGAGTGATGGCCTCCGCCGGTTTCCCACTTGCCATGGCCTTTACACCCGGGCAATGCGAACAGATAGTATCTCTTTTTTCAAATTCTTTGAAACACTTCCTGCCTTGAAAAAGGGAGGCAGGTTTACCAAACATTTTCCCCATGGCAGCATTTGCCATTACAATGATATGATCTGAGTTTATTAATGTAACCCCTAAATCAATATTTTCTACCAAAGAACGATATAATTCCTCACTTTCTCTAAGCTTTGTTTCTACCCTTCCACGTTCGGAAATTTCAATTTTCAGGCTCTCGTTTTTCTGGCCGAGAATATTAATTTTCTCCTTTATGGAATCCCGCATGTAAGAAAAACTTTGAGCCAGAACACCAAGTTCGTCCTTTCTGCCTGTATCAATGGAATGATCCAGATTCCCGGCCGCGATCTCAGAAGATGCTCTGGTTAATCGAGATATTGAGCTTGTGAATCTCGTGACGATTATTAAAAGAGCTGTAAGGACACTCGCTGTAATTACAGTTATTATAAAAATCAGGATATTTCTGAATACAAAGGCATCAGCATATTTTTGCTCCAATGGCACAGAATAACCGATAATCCAGTGCCATGGTCTAAATTGCTTAAATACCATCCAGTTTCGCTGTCCACCGAGAGAATAGTCAAATGAACCATTTTTAACGCGGATCATTTTTTTATTAAAATCAAGATTTGCGAGTGTGGTATCTCCCTGTTCAAAAAAAGGGTGGGCGACACATTTGCCCGTGTAATCAAAAATAAAAGGATAAAACTCCTGGGTATGCTGGTAGTAGTCGTTACGAAAAGCCGTGAGAAAAGAATTCTGAAATTCTTTTTCATAGGCATCCACCCTCAAGGTTTCCTGCAGCCGCTGATATCTCCTGTCTAACATCCCCGTAATACGATCAATCTTTTCCTGGTAAATTTCTGTCTGACTATCATCAATAATTTTTCTCAGTTGAAAATCAGACACGGTTATTACACAAACAGCCAGGGTAATTAAAGAGACGGTTATTATAAGTAAACTTTTAAAAGTAATGGAGTTTAAATTCATGGGATAACCTATCGGGTAAAGGTCGCGCGTTCAATTAACTGCATCGGGAAAATAATGTTCAGTTTTTTTGCCATCGGCATATTCAGGTACACCTTTGTTTCCTTATTGGTTGATATGGGAATATCCTCGGGTGACGTACCGGTTAGAATTTTTATTGCTGTTTTCGCAGCATATTCTGCGAATTCGCGGTTAACTTTCGCATAGCTGATTAACACCCATGGGTGCATATGGGTGGAAACAGTGCCGGTCGGGATAGTTGTATTGGCCATTACAAAGATTTTAGCTTCCTTATCCGTCCAGCCGGCAATCCCGGAATTGTTACGAATAAAGAGTATGTCCATTTTATCCTGAAGCGAAAGATAAGCGTTTTTCCATTCCTCAAAATCATTAACCAGTTTAGTCTGGTGAAATTGGATATTCAATATATTCCTGTAGTAGTCGATGGTCTTTTTGTCAGTGAGCGTCTCACCAGTAAGAATCCCGATTCGATTGCCCCGGCTAAATCTCATAAGTTCGGCAAGCAACTCCGATACGAGTTCTACTTCCACCTGTCCGGTGACATTCCGGTAAGGATAGCCATATCTTTTAGCATCCCAGTTTACGCCAATAAAAATAAACGGCAGAGACGCATCCTTGTAATAGGGCATTACCAGATATTTGCTGGCAGCATCGTCAGCAGCAATAACCAGATCGGGCTGCCAGGTCGCTATATGATTTTTTACATGCAATGCCGCCTGACGTTGTATTGTGTCAGACTTTTTCCTTTTGGCATCCATGTATATTACCTGCATTATTGTTCCGGCTGATTCCAGTATTTCCCGGGCTGTATGTTGCATAATAATACTTGGTTCGTATTCAGAATGGTACGAATCCACATACAGAATTTTTCGGCCGGTTAATAATTTTTGCTGCACCCTGTTATCCTGTCCGGAAATCATTTTTTGCGGAGTTGATTTGTCTGTGTCCCCAGAGCAGGCGGCAATGGATAGAAGTAAGATTCCAACTTTGATAGTGAAGTGCATCACTGGAGAAATAGGCTTTAAGGGAGTCCTTATCATTGTTTCCACCTACTTTTAAGTATGGTTGAAGTCTCTTTGTATAAAGTGCATTCTTCAGATTCAGGGTTTCTGGAAATTTATACTTATGGGATTATATAAAACTATATCTTATAAATCAACAGGATTGAAATGCTGATTAATACAAAAAACGAGTTGAATTTACATGGTATTTTATATACTGTTTCCTGTCAGGGACAAAATTAGATCACACTTATGTGCAGTATACTTTTATTGTTATTATTAACAAAGGGTTACTATTAAACAGGGGCAATCCATGGAAGTCAAGGTACGCTGAATATGTCAAAACGAAAACTCATATATATCACACCCATTCTACTCGTACTGTTTTTTTACGTACAGCCGGCCATGTACTGGCGTACAGCCGGTAAAGTGCTTAAGGACAAGGACACCGTCATTAAAGTGTCGCAGGTCCCGAAGGATATTGATTTGCCTTTTTACAGGGATATCAACAGGGCATCCTGGTCAACAGGGTTTTCAGAATTTTATTTCCCGTCTGATAAGCATTTGAAAATCAGCTATGACGACTCATTTCTATTTATAACCTCAGATATCATAAACATTACTCTTATTTTTCCCTCATCAGTTAAGTTTTTAATGCCATCTGAAAACCAGGTAAAGAGCGATATTGAATCCTCTCTTTCCTCAGTTCCCGAACAGAATCAAATAAAAAAAGCCATTGAAAAAGCGCTGGATGATCCGCTTGAACTGGAAATCATGGTGGCCAATACGGTTCCAATGACATTTTCCCAGATTATGTATGCCAGTAAAGATGAATTCCAGTTGTATCTTTCCAATCTCATAGGGAAGGCATCCATTAAATACGGATATGAAGGTATCTTTTTCTATGAATCCCATTATTCAAAGGGCATCATCCGTATGGGGGAAAAGTACAGGACCGGTGAACGTGTGGCACATGTTTCGCTAATGTCTGGAAACAAATCAATGATACAGGGGCTATTTGCTGAAGTACCGGATAGTTATGATGGTAGTGTTCTGGATTATCTCCTGCCGTTTATAAAAGAATACCGGTTTATTGTAAATGACGTGGAATCTGATGCGCAGCTTATTACCCTTATTCGCCAGGCAGGTATACAGCCC
>JAUXDD010000015.1 GCA_030618465.1 Desulfobacteraceae bacterium | reverse complement strand
ATACCCAGCTTTGTACGTATATTATGACGGTGAAATAAAACGGCATTGACTGAATACTTCATAATACCTGCTATTTCTTTGTTTGATTTTCCTGATTTAATCTGGTCGGCAACACGAATTTCCGCAGGCGTAAACCGGTATTGAGCCTGAAGCACCTCTCTGCTGTAGCGGGCAGTAATCTGATTCAGACTTAATTCGATATGCTCAACAAGGATTGCCTGCCTATCGGCCAGACGGCCTTCTTTCAGACTTTTGATATATGGACAAACCAGTTCCTGGATATTTAATAAAATATTTTCTTCAATTTCATTTTTCCGTACTTCACTTTTCTCAACCAGGAGATTAAGGGCCGTGTTAATTTTCTCAAGTTCAACATTTTTCCTCCTGATCTCTTCCTCTGATTTCTTTCGCTGTGTTATATCCCTCAAAATTATAATGATTAAAGAGATTTTACCGCCTTTCTTTAATCTGGAAACCGTTGCCTCAAAGAATAATGAATCTCCGTTTTTATGAGCGCCTTCAAATTCAAACGGCTCCAATGTCTGCTCCGCAATTGATCGTTCAAAATAGTCACTGGCCCTCTGGAGCTCATTCTCACTTAAAACCCCAATCTCTTTAAAATTTTTCCCGATAGTCTCTTTCAAATTGTATCCGAAGACGCCATCAGCCTTTTTATTCACATCCAGAATTATTCCATCCGGGCTCATAATTACTATTTCGTCACTTGCATTCTTAAAAATAGCCTTGAATTTTTCTTCGCTCTCTCTCAGTGCACTCTCTGCCTCTTTACTCTCCGTCATGTCCCTTAGGGCGGCAAATCTCACCAAACGCCCATTATACTCCAACATTTGCCCACGGACTTCCAAAGGAACCCTTGTCCCATCTTTTCGTATAGAAATCACCTCATATGGCCCCGGAACCTCTTGTTTAATCATACTTATTAATTTATCTCTGGATTCAGGAGCAGCGGCAATCTCGATTGTGTTTTTCTCTAAAAGTTCATCGGGGCCATAACCTAAAATTTCATACAGCTGCTCATTTGCCATTAAAAGGACCCCGTTATCATGAACCATTATCCCTTCTGAAGTGGCCCGATAAAACCCCTCAAATATTTTTTCTCTTTCACGCAAATGCTTTTCTGTCTCTTTGAGAACCTTAATTTTCTCTTTCAATGATTTTATTTTCAGCTCAAATGCTTTGAATTCAGGTTTTTGATCCACTGGGTTTTCTCCTGTTCAGTCATTGACAACATCATGGTGAGACTTTTTATTTCAACAAAACAAACAACTGCAACTTTTTAGATTCTTCTATTTATCTATACTTGATATCAAAATCAAGCACTAATCCCATAGCAGGGTAATCTCATAAAACCCTTGACAAAAACCGGCTGTTTTAGGTAGTTTACCCGCGTTACGGTTTTCATTCCGGCAAAGAGGCAATCATATAAAATCAACCGGCAAAAGGAAATTTTCATTTCCTTTTTCAAAAAGGGAGGTGTTTATGGCGATAAACAAAATAGTTGCGAATCTGGAAGAAGCAGTCGCGGATATCCATGACGGCGCAATGATTCATGTGGGTGGATTTGGCACCATAGCAAGCGCGCCAAGCCAACTGCTGGAAGCGGTCTCAAGGCTGGATGTAAAAGATCTGACACTGGTCTCAAACAGCGGGGGATTCGGCATTGAAATCTGGGGCGAGCATGATATAGCCGTCCTTCACCAGACAAACAAGGTTAAAAAGCACATTGTTTCCGCCCCTGTTAACCCGCTCATTATAAATGATCTTGAAAAAAAATTCAGGGCAGGTGAACTGGAAATGGAAATGGTTCCTCAGGGCACAATGGCAGAACGTATCAGGGCTGCCCGCGCTGGACTGGGTGGAATTCTGACGCCTGTCGGCCTGGGAACGGTTATTGAAGAAGGCAAACAGGTTATTGAGGTGGACGGCAAAAAATTCCTGCTGGAAACACCGCTTAAAGCGGATTTTGCACTGATCCGGGCATACAAAGCGGATCGCTGGGGCAACCTGATTTACCGTGGGACGTCAAGAACGTTTAATGCGACCATGGCCGGTGCAGCCAGAATTACCATAGCTGAAGTTGAAGAAATTGTTGAACTGGGCGACCTGGGACCGGAAGAGATCATTACCCCGGGTATTTATGTGAACAGGGTGGTTAAGAGAACAGGCGCTGGAAAAGCCAGTGACGATTATGATGAAGTTGCCAGAAGGGCAGCTGAGAAGAAAGCAAAGGAGGCATAGGTATGTTAGAAAAATTTGCTGACAAATTCAGGCTGGATGATCAGACCATGGCCCTTCGCGTGGCCAATGAATTCAGTGACGGTGATGTGGTCAACCTGGGAATCGGAACGCCAACGCTTGCTTCCAACCTGATTCCCACAGACAAGGAAGTCCTTTTCCATTCTGAAAATGGTGTTCTCGGGTACGGCCAGATATGTACGGCCGGCGAAGGAAGTCATGACCTTGTTAATGCAGGCGGACAGCCGGTTGAATATAAACCCGGCATGTGTCTTCTTGAACATTCCGAATCTTTTGCCGTTGTCAGAGGCGGATGGCTGGATTACACCGTATTGGGCGGTATGCAGGTTGCTGAAAACGGTGACTTTGCCAACTGGATGGTACCCAAAAAGAAAGTCGGCACTATTGGCGGGGCCATGGACCTGGCCATGTGTTCAAAAAATGTGATCGTGCTGATGAATCATATGACTAACAAAGGCGTATTCAAGATAGTTAAAGAAGTTTCCTATCCTTTTACCGGTCATCAGTGTGTTGATATGGTAATAACTGATATTGCCGTTATTGCCGTTACGGATGAAGGAATGGTGCTGAAGGAAGTAGCACCCACATGGACGCCCGAAGAGGTCCAGGAATGTACAGAACCGAAGCTTATCATTCCTCCTGATGTAAAGGACGTCCAGCTGGCGTAAAAGATTAGACAGTATTATCCTTAAGCCGCCGCCATAAGGTAGTTACCCCCACACCTAATATCCGTGCCGCCTCTGCCTTGTTGTTCTCCGTATGCGTCAGCACCAGTTTGGTGTATCTGCGCTCCAGCTCTTTTTGTGTGGGCATATCCATTGCCAGACCGGAAAGCAGGTCATGGGAGTTCTTCTGCACGGAATCCGGTAAATGCTCCGTCATAATTCGATCGTTACCGGCGAGCACACCGGCATACTCCACACAGTTTTCCAGCTCCCGCACATTTCCCGGCCATGCATAGGATTCCATTCTCCTCAAAGCATCCGGTGAAAAGCCCGGATGATTCTCTCTCAGGGATGCAAGAAAATGCCTGGCAAGGAGCAGGATATCCTGACGCCTTTCCCTCAACGGAGTGATTAAAATCGGAAAAACAGCCAGCCGATAGTACAAATCCTCCCTGAAAAGCCCGTCACTAACCATTTTTTTCAGGTCCTTATTTGTAGAGGCAATAATACGTGCGTTGATTGGGATATGTTTCACGCTCCCCACAGGCCTCACTTCCTTTTCCTGCAGAGCCCGCAAAAGTTTTGCCTGAAGGTCAAGGGGAAGTTCCGCCACTTCATCCAGGAAAAACGTCCCGTTACCCACCTCCTCCAGCAATCCTTTTTTGTCCGTATCTGCACCGGTAAACGCCCCTTTGACATGGCCAAAAAGCTCTGTCTCCAGAAGATTCGGCGGTAGTGCCGCACAGCTTACCGCCAGAAAGGATTTATCTTTACAGGCAGAGTGCCGGTGGACATACCGCGCAATCACCTCTTTTCCGGTTCCGCTTTCTCCCTGGATCAACACAGTGGCATTGGTCGGGGCCACCTTTTCCGCCATGACCAGCAGATCCGCCATGGATTTACTCCTGAAAATCATGCCGTGTTTGATATTGGGCTGTGCTGTCTGACGTTTGATCAGTTTTATTTCAGCACTCTGACGGACCAGCTGTTCAAAAGACTGTTTTATCCCCGCACGAAAACGCCTCAGGTCATCTTCCAGATTACTGAACGCGATATGATCACGGACCTCCCGGGAACCCTCCCCCCACTGATCAACGGACCGCCCTTCGAACAGACAGTGCTTTTCCCCTCCCTGTGCAAAACAGGAGGTCTCTTTAACAATTACCTCTTTTCCCAGAACTGCACTGGCAAATCCACTGGCCATGCCTGTCATAATCCGGCATACAGGCTTATAACTGAATTCCGTATGTTGTGATCGCCAGATAGTCGCTTCAAACGAATCATACCAGACCCCGGAAAACCGCATACTTTTATTCTGTTCGTCCAATTCAATACCCTGGAATTCCTGATTGACAAACCCACCGATATTATGAAGCAGACAGGACGACTTCAGCCACTCTTCCTGGGAATCAAAATCATACATTTCGGAAATATACATGGCCATACCCATTCCGGTTTCATAACCGAATCGTGTGAGAATCATTGCCGCTTCTTCATTACCCAGTATCTGCCTTAAGTTGTCAATGAAAACACCAAAGGGTTCCAGCCCCATCTTTATGATTCGATAAGAACCAAACAGAGGAAATCCCTTTCCGGTATCCACACCGACCATTTCTTCCCGGCGCAGGTCACTTGCACGCATATTTACCTCCTGCCTGAATGTTATACCCGTTGATAACTATCATATCAGAGTGTTGAGATAAATAAAAAAAACCACGCCCTTTGAGCGTGGTTTTCTTTATTGAAAAACTGATAATATGATTTTACCGGGCAAAAACTCTCCGCAGTCAATCAATCAGATGACGGCAGCGGCCTTGGGTCTTTAATGGGCATCTCTTTACCGCAGCACTCAACTTTGCTGTCACTGGCTTTTGTGCAGAGAATTTCTGTTTCGCATACCTCGCAATGATATCTTTTTCCTAGTTCTCCCATTGAAACTTACCTCCAAAAATAAACTGTTATGCTGTTTTTTAATTTAATATCCTGTTTCCTGATAGAATCGTAAAAAGTATAACCTATAGCGACGCCATCATTTCTTGATTTCCATGGGTTTACCACAGCAAGTAAGTTGTCCGTCGCCCCCTTTGGTGACCACATATTCTGTGCCACATTCGGAGCACACATATCTTTTCCCTACTTCATTTGCCATTTATTCTATCCTCCTTATATTGATGCTTTTTGAACAAAAACCGATTTTACCGGCTTTTATCAATCTTCGAATCTGAAGCAATACATACTAATAGTATTTTTTGTCAAGAATTATTTGTTTTTTTGTATCTATTATGATTTCTTTTTACAAATTTTCCTTGACCCCCCTGAACAATTCCATATATACCCTTAATTCAATCACTTAATTACCGGAAAATCTGGACTTGAAACTGGATTTACATACGTACTGCCGGGAAGCAACGTCCTGTCCGGAACCTGATCTTGATATTGTCAAACGAAAGGAAGGTATATTATGGGAACACAGGAAGGAGTCTGTCTGACAAATGCACCGCCCCAGGCAAAGCAGGGCCAGGATGACGGCATACAAAAGGCTTTAAATAAAATCAAAAACAAAATTATTGTAATGAGCGGAAAAGGCGGTGTGGGCAAAACCAGTGTTTCCGTTAATATCAGCATTGCACTTGCAAATAAGGGATACAAAGTGGGACTGATGGATGTTGATATTCACGGACCTGATATACCGAGAATGCTCGGTGTCGAGGGACTGCTCGATATAAATAAAAACCAGAAACTGTTGCCAAAAAAATATTCAAAAAATCTGAGTGCGGTTTCAATTGAATCCCTGATGCCCAATAAAGATGATGCCGTTATATGGCGGGGTCCAGTAAAGCACTCGGCAATCAAGCAGTTCGTCAGTGATGTTGAATGGGGCGAACTGGACTATCTGATTATCGATTCCCCTCCGGGAACAGGTGATGAACCTTTGACAGTCGCCCAGCTGATCAATGATGCCCGTGCTGTCATTGTTACCACCCCCCAGGAGGTGGCCCTTGCAGATGTGAGAAAATCAATCAACTTCTGCCGAACCGTAAAAATGGACATTTTCGGTCTTGTGGAAAACATGAGCGGTTTTGAATGCCCTCACTGCAATGAAATCGTAAATATTTTCGGGCACGGCGGCGGTGAAAAAACAGCTGTGGCTGAAAACATCACATTTTTAGGCAGGATTCCGCTTGATCCAAGAATGGTGGCATGCGGGGATTCCGGCACATCTTATCAGGATGAATATAAAGATTCACCTGTAACAATGGCTTTTTCAAAGATATCTGATAAATTATCTGAACTGGCTTAAATTTTTTACAATTCCGTCAATTTTAATGAAATCATACGTTCAAATTTATACCGGAGACGGCAAAGGAAAAACAACAGCAGCCATAGGGCTTGCTGTAAGGGCGGCCGGTCACGGCATGAAAACCTATATCGGTCAATTCATGAAAAGACAGCATTATGGAGAGCTGACGTCATTGCAGCACATTCCCGGCATCACTGTGGAACAATACGGTGACATTCAGTGCATTCGCCGCGAGGAAGTCGAACAAAAACACATTGATCAGGCAGTGAACGGACTTGCCAGAGCCAGTGAAACCATGTACTCGGATCAGTACGATATAATTGTTCTGGATGAGATCAATGTGGCTATCTGGTTCGGCCTGCTCCATATAAAGGATGTATTGAAATTTCTGGAAAAACGTCCTGAAAATGTTGAAGTTATTCTTACAGGGCGCCGGGCTCCCCGGGAACTTATTGAGCATGCCGATCTTGTGAGCGAAATGAACGAGATAAAGCACTATTACACCGATGGTGTTCAGGCACGGAATGGAATTGAGCGATAGTTTTTTTAAATATGAGGGTCGCCTTTAATTAAGAGCAGTTCTTTTGCGGTATGTAAAATACAGCCGGCCCGGTATTCAATTCAGATTTTAACGTATGGGCATTTCGTTTAATTATAAGTTTTGACACCTCGCTTTCAGGATCATCATTATCCCCCCAATAAATTGCTTTTTCAGGACAGCACAAGGCGCAAAAAGGCTCAAACCCGTCATCCAGCCGTTCATGGCAGAAGCTGCATTTTCGTACGATATTCTTATATTCGTCATAAAAAAGCGCATCATACGGACACGATGAAACACATGCCTCACATCCGGTACAATTTTCTGCATCAATCAATACGATTCCGTCAGAACGCTTGGTTATGGCTTCTTCCGTGCATGCATCCAGGCATGCCGGTTGTTCGCATTGCATACAGGTTACCGGCTGAAAGTACATGCTGAATTCTGAAAACCCGGTCACTTTTTTACCGGTATTCACAGTCTCAATTGTTTCCACACGGATACCGGAACCTTTATCAAAGCCATGCTCAGACTTGCAGGCAATCGTGCAGGTCTGACAGCCGATGCACAGCTCAAGGTCAATTAATAGAATTTGTCTTTCCCCCATGATATTATCCCTCCTCAACCCGTTCAACCTCAACCAGTGTGTCGGAAAAGGCGGCATTGGGTTCAAAAACGGCTGCCTGGGCAGGATTTATGGTTGCATGTGATAAGGCCTGATGTGTTCCGGAAATAAAATGATCCGGTGACCATCCCTGGCTGGTATTAACCAGCCCGGCTCTTACCTTGTTATGCAGTTTTGCCTTTATTACCACTTCCCCCCTGTCATTAAAAACACGTACGCTATCCCCATCCTTGATATTTCTTGATGCAGCATCAACCGGATTGATTTTAAGAACCGGTTCCGGATCCAACTCACGAATCCAGTCAACATTGGCATACATGGAATGAAGCCTGAATTTTGAGTGGGTTGTGGAAAACAGCAGGGGATACTTTTCCGCTTGCGGTGTACGCTGACTCTCAACAGGTTCAATATATCCGGGGAGTTCCTGACCAAATGCCTTCAAATTTTCAGTGTAGAATTCAAGTCTGCCTGAAGGGGTATTAAATACGGGCATCTCACAGGTACCGGGGGCAACCGGCCCTTTTTTCAGGTTATCCAGCGTCACGCCCTCCATGGTTGGATGGTCAGAGTCAAGAAGCATCTCAATACAATCTTCCGCACTCTTGTCCAGAAATGCGTCAAATCCCATCTTTTCTGCAAGCATGGTATAAATTTCAATATCAGGCCTGGATTCATACATGGGTTCAATGACTTTCTGTTGAAGCTGAATATATTCATGTGAACCATTGCCGATGGGTGCACCGATATCCGTGGTCTCAAAAAAAGTACATGCCGGAAGAACAAGGTCGGCATACTGTGCCGTTGTTGTCATAAACAGATCGGTTACGGCAATAAACTCCAGTTTAGGCAGTATGTCCTTTGTCATTCTGTTAAAATCCGGATCCTGGTTGATCATATTGTGTCTCATCAACCATAAGGATCGGATGGCAAACGGTTCATCATTGAGAATCGCCTCATACATTTGAAGCAGGGTGACAAACTGGGGCATCCCGAGTTCAAAAAAACCAAGCGGGTTCAGCTCAAAGGTATAATGCCCTTCAAAGCTGATATTACCGGTCAGGGCAGCCAGGGTGTTAATTGCACGAAAATTTACATCTCCATGAAGGTTTCCCCGCGTACCCCCCATTCCTCTGTAGGATGCGGAGGGTTTTATGGTTCCGTAGTCCGTTGCCAGGTTGATTATTACATCTTCCGGTATTTCTGTTATTTTCGACACTTTTTCAGGTGTATACTGCTGAATCAAACCCGTCAGCAGCTCAAATGCCGGTCTGCATCCAATCTCTTTTACTTTAAAATCACCGGAAAGAGCCGGTGTCGTCCCCCTGGCGTCATGCACAACAGGCTGGTTTTCAATTGTATCCCAGACCATATGTTTATCTGAGCCTTCAGGAATTACATCCTTTTCCCGAAGATACTGACCGGTATCGTTTCTTACGAGAAGGGGAGCAGATGTATGGTCTGACAAAAAGGCCCGGTCATGCAGTCTTTTTTCAAGAATCACATTCATCATGCCAAGTGCAAGGGCCACATCGGTTCCCGGCCTTATGGAAATATACTGGTCTGCCCTGGAAGCGGTTGTAGTAAACCTGGGATCGATCACAACAACCCGGGCGCCGTTTTCTTTTGCTTTTCTGATTCTTCTCCACTTGAACGGCTCTGTTACCGAAGCATTATTGCCCCATAAAACACATAAACCCGGATTATCAAAACGGTTTGTATAATCTTCTCCAAACCATAAGGGCGCACCATAGCAAACCGTATCCGCACACGGCCCCGCAGAATCACCGAATCCGGCAGGCATGATGAAAGTACCCTGGCATGCCCCTGCGAATCCTACGGTACTGTAGTTTGTCAACCCGCCCACACCGGCTGATACAAAGGCAAGGGAAGGTGTACCATATTTTTCACCAATCCCTTTTAACCGGGATGCGGCCATATCCATGGCTTCATCCCATGATATCCGTTCCCACTTCCCCTCGCCTCTTTGCCCTTTTCGCTTCATTGGATATTTCAGCCTGTCCGGATGATATGCAAGCCTGGGTGAAGAAAGCCCCCGGACGCAGATGTGGCTGGTGTCCTTATAATCACCCGGCTCAACCTTAACCACTTTACCGTCTTTTTCATGGGCTATGATCCCGCAGATGATCCCGCATCCAAACGGGCAAACCGTTCTCACCGCTCTGGCGCCGGGCTCGATCCTTACCGACCGTGCAAATTTCATACGTTCCTCCCAGGTATTATAATGAAGTAAATTTAATGTATGGCTCTGAATTTATAAGTAGAACCAGATATAGTGCTGGAAACTGACTTTGTCAAATATTTTTAGAAATGTTAAAAATATCTTTAACGGCATCCTCAATTCCCATGAGAATGAATTCATTGTATTCGGTACAGATTGATAATTGATATGTTGACAAAATAAAATCATAGCTCTATATTGTTAAAAAAATTCAAAGGAGGAATATAATACAGCATGGCAAAAGGTATTGTAGATATTGAAGACAGTAGCTTTGAAGCTGAAGTGTTACAGGCTGTCACACCTGTACTTGTTGATTTTTGGGCTCCCTGGTGCGGACCATGCAGGGCAATGGCACCAATATTGGAAGAGCTTGCCGAAACATATGGTAATAAAATCAAAATTGCAAAATGCAATGTTGATGACAACCCGGTTACACCCGGCAAGTTTGAAATCAGATCAATCCCCACACTGATCTTCTTCAAGAACGGAGATGTTGCTGAGCAAATAATCGGTATTGTTGCCAAATCGAAACTTGAAGAATCGATCAACACTATCCTTAGGTAATTTATAAATGAAAACACCTGATTATGATCTTGTCATTATCGGCGGCGGACCTGCTGGTCTTACTGCAGGATTATATGCTGCACGGGCAAGGTTAAAAGTAATTCTGGTTGAAAAAATCACACCGGGGGGTCAGATCCTGGTAACAGACTGGATTGAAAATTATCCGGGTTTCCCCGAAGGGCTTACCGGTATCGATCTTGTTCAGAAAATGACGGACCAGGTTAATAAATTTGATATTGAAATTGAATCTGCTGAAGTGCAGGGGCTTGATCTTTCAGAACAGGTTAAAATAATCAAACTTTCTGACAGGGAAATATCAACACATACTGTTATCATCGCAACCGGCGCCTCTCCCAGCAAACTGGGAGTTCCCGGCGAAGATTCTTTATACGGCAAGGGATTATCTTCATGTGCCACATGTGACGGACCTTTTTTCAGGGACAAGGTCGTTGCCGCTGTCGGCGGTGGTGATACGGCAGTCCAGGAAAGTATCTTTCTTACAAAATTTGCAAGTAAGGTCTACCTTATTCACAGGCGGGATGAACTCAGGGCCACAAAAATTATCCAGGAGCGGGCATTTGAAAACGATAAGATAGAAATCCTGTGGGACACGGTGGTTACCGGCTTTGAAGGCCTGTTTAATGTTGAAAAAGTAAATATAAAGAATGTTAAAACAGGAGCACCCGAAAATCTTACCGTTGATGGATGCTTTGTCTGGGTGGGTATTTCCCCTAATACAGGCTTCATTAAAGATTCTGTAAAACTGGACGAGTCAGGTTTTATAATTGCTAATTCCAGGATGGAAACATCTGTCCCGGGTGTGTTTGTAGCCGGCGATGTACGCAATACCCCTCTTCGTCAGGTTGCAACAGCTGTCGGTGATGGCGCCACAGCGGCTGTATCTGCCGGTCATTACATTGAAAATCTGTCAATTTAGCTGGACATTTCCGGTGAAATAGTAACCAATGAAACAAATATTCACATTATTTCTTATATCGCTGTTTGTTGTTTCCGGATGTTCCTGGACCAAAAAAGAAAAGACAGCCCAGGAGCTTGCCGACGAAGGCATTAAAGAATTCGATAAAGAAAATTACAGAAATGCTATTGATAATTTTGAAAAGCTCAAAGACTGGTACCCCTTCAGCAAGCATGCAAAGACAGCTGAATTAAAAATTGCAGATTCACACTTTCATTTAGAGGAATATGAAGAAGCTGTTGTTACTTATGAGGAATTCGAAGGCCTTCATCCGAGAAACGAGTCCATACCCTATGTCATTTATCAGATTGGATACTGCTATTTTGTACAGGTGGACACAGTGGACAGAGACCAGGCAAACGCTCTGAAGGCTCTGGATACATTCAGGCGACTTGTCAAACAATTCCCTGATCATGAATACGCGGCAATGGCGACAAAAAATATAACGAAATGCCTGAAAAGCATTACCGGTCATGAATTATATGTGGGACGCTTTTATTTCAAAACAAAGCGTTACAAGGCAGCGCTATACCGTTTTCAAACCGTTATAACAGAATATCCTGATGTGGGAAGCCACAAAGAAGCGTTGGAATATATTGCACTGTGTGCAGAGGCATTAGAGAAACAGGAGTTTGAAGACCGGGAAAAGAAAGAATAAAAAGAATTACAGCAATCAGTGGGGTATTTTCAAAAAACTCTTTACATGGAAAAAATATTGGTGTAATAGCCCACATTCAATTTAATAAATTTAATTCAGGAGATAGAAATGTCCAAAGAATGTAAAATATGCGGGAAAAAACCAATGGTTGGAAATAACGTAAGCCATGCCCACAATGTAACAAAACGGCGATTTAACCCAAACCTTCAGAGTGTACGCGCGGTTTATAACGGCAGGGTCCAGAAAATGAAAGTATGTACCGGCTGCATTAAATCCGGCCGTGTTGTCAAGGCACCTTAAGGGTCAAGGAAAAATACTGGGTAGACACTAGTTATCAATCCTCTTAACCTCATGAACATGCTTAATCTTTTTGATTGCAGTGAGTACCCTTTTTAAATGTGCCGTATCTTCTACTTCAATGGAAAAATAACTGTCCACAGTTTTGTCATCATTGGTATGGGTTTTTGCATTAATTATATTTGCCTCACTCTTGCTGATAGTCCCGGTAATATCTGCCAGTAATCCAAATCTGTCATATGCACGAATACGAATTTTAAGAGGATATCTTTCTTTCATATCCTCGTTCCATTCAACTTCTATTTGCCTTTCAGGGCTCATTTTCAATGAATTCACACAATTTGACCGATGAATTGCGACACCATGCCCGCGTGTTATATACCCTACAATTGAATCTCCCGGAACTGGCTGGCAACATTTTCCAAATTTGATAAGAATATCATCAACGCCCTTTACAACAACACCCTCATTGACTTTTTTCTTTCGAACTTTTCCGATTATTCTGTTTAATATCGAACTGTCTTCATCTTCAGTTTCCCGTATTGGCGCTACTTTTTTTATTATCTGAAGTGGTGTGATCTTTCCATACCCCACAGATGCGATGAGGTCATCAACTGTCTTGTAATTAAAAGAAGTTACAGCTATATTTATCTCTTTCGATCGTAACATGGCGGTAAAGTTCAGCCGGTATTTCCGGAATGCCTTTTCACACATTTCCTTTCCCAGAGACAGGCTTCTCTCTTTTTCCTGGGCCTTGATCCATTGTCTTATCCTGGAACGTGCCTTGACTGTCTTGACAAAATTGAGCCAGTCCTTGCTGGGATTATGCCCTTTAGTTGTAACAATTTCAACCGCGTCACCGGTCTTCAGCTCATACTGCAAAGGAACCAGGCGGCCGTTTACCTTTGCTCCCGTACACTGGTTCCCCACTTCGGTATGAATCTGATACGCAAAATCTACAGGCGTTGCTCCTTTTGGAAGCGATCGAATCTCCCCGCGGGGTGTAAACACATAAACTTCATCAGGAAACAGATCAATACGGACGTTTTCCAGAAATTCAACCGGATCATGGTAATCTCTATGGGTCTCCAGCAGGTCCTGGAGCCAGGAAAAAGTTTTGCCCACCTTTTCATCAAACATTTTGCCTTCCTTGTAACTCCAGTGTGCGGCAATGCCTGATTTAGCTACTCTATCCATTTCGTTTGTACGTATCTGAATCTCCATGCGTTCGCCAAACGGACCGACAACGGTTGTGTGAAGAGACTGATACATATTCGGCTTCGGCACCCCGATGTAATCCTTAAATTTCTTTGGAATCGGCTTCCACATGGTATGCAAAAGCCCCAGGGCTTCATAACACTGAGATTTTGTATCCAGAATTATTCTGAAAGCAATAATGTCATATAAGTCCTCAAACTCAAGAGACTGCGTCACCATTTTATAATATGTGCTGTAGTACTGTTTGTACCTGCCCATTACCTCACATTTTAAACTATTCGCCTCCATCTTTTCTTTGATGTATTCTTTAACAGTCTCAACATATTTGTCCCTGTCCTCCTTATCCTTATTGATCAGGTTTTTTATTCGTTCATATTCTTCAGGCTGCAGATATTTAAATGAGATATTTTCCAGTTCCTGTTTTATCCAGTATATTCCCAGGCGGTCGGCAAGCGGCGCGTAAATATCAAGGGTTTCCTGGGCAATTTTCATTCGCTTATGTTCCTTATGAAACTGCAGTGTCCTCATATTGTGGAGCCTGTCTGCAAGTTTTATCAGGATAACCCTGATATCATCCGCCATTGCCAGAATCATTTTCCTGATGCTTTCAGCCTCCCGTGCCCGGGAACTTTTGAACTGGAGTTTACTCAGTTTGGTCACTCCGGAAACTATATGGGCAACCTCCTTTCCAAAAATTTCATCAATTTCTTCAGAGGTTGCCCGGGTATCTTCAATCACATCATGCAGAAGGCCGGACGCAACACTCACACCATCAAGTTTCATATCTGCCAGAAGACCGGCAACTTCAAGGGGGTGGGAAAGATACGGTTCCCCGGAAAGACGGACCTGTCCGGCATGAACCCTGGCGGAATATATGTAGGCACGATCCACCACATCCAGATTTGCATCTGGATTATGTTCTACCATTTTGTCAAGTATATCGTTTATCCGGATCATTAATTAACCAGTTAATAGGCCTTTGCAAAAAGAACCCGTTGATTGCTGTCTTTTCCGCAGCAGATACATTTCCCCTTTTCCGGTTCACCTTCAAAAGGAATACATCGAATGGTAACCTTCAGATCTTCTTTGATTTTTGCTTCACAGGTTTCTGATCCGCACCAGTGGGACATGGAAAAGCCACCATGAATTTCCGGTTTTTCCATATTTTCAGGTGTAAAAAAATCATGGAACTGTTTTGAATCATTTATTTCTACAGTGTTGCTGTTTTTACGGGAAAGTGCCCGCTCAAAAAGATGGTTCTGAATTTCATCCAGGATATGGGTAATTTTATTGACGAATTCATCCCTCGCAATGGACTCTTTATCCCTGTGGCCCTTATCTCTTCTTCCAACAAACACAGAATTGTTATCAATATCCCTCGACCCGATCTCCACCCGTACCGGGATTCCCTTTTTTATCCAGTCCCATCCCCTGGCACCTCCGATATCCCGATCATCAATCTCTACTGTCAGCTTTCGATGGTGGTAATAGGTATCCGTCAACTCGTTTGCCAGTTTTTCTGTAAAATCCATGACTTTCTGTCTGTCTTCAGGCGTTCTAATTATCGGCAGCAATACCACATGGGCAGATGCAATTTTCGGTGGCAGGATAATCCCGTCATCATCCCCGTGATTCATAATAAGACCGCCGATAAGCCGCGTGGAAACACCCCATGACGTTGTCCATGCATATTCCTCGGTTTCTTCAGCCGACTGAAAACGGATATCTGACGCCTTTGCAAAGTGCTGCCCCAGAAAATGGGAGGTCCCTGCCTGAAGGGCTTTTCTGTCCTGCATCATGGCTTCGATACAGGTGGTGTCAACTGCCCCGGGAAATCTTTCAGCAGGTGATTTTTTGCCTGTGAATACGGGCATTGCAAGAAATTCTTCAGCAAATTTTTTGTAGATGTCAAGCATCATCATCGTCCGTTCAATGGCTTCCTCTTTTGTGGCATGAACGGTATGCCCCTCCTGCCATAAGAACTCAGTTGTCCTTAAAAAAATTCGTGTGCGCATTTCCCATCGAACAACATTTGCCCACTGGTTGATCAGCACGGGAAGATCGCGATAACTTTTTACCCAATTAGAAAATGAATCTCCGATAATGGTTTCCGAAGTCGGCCTTACTATTAACGGTTCCGCCAGAGGGCCTGCCGGTACAAGTTTTTTATCCGGTCCCTGTTCAAGCTTATGATGGGTAACAACCGCACACTCTTTTGCGAATCCTTCCACATGCTCGGCTTCCTTTTCCAGGAAGCTCAGTGGTATAAAGAGAGGAAAATAGGCATTTTTTACGCCTGTCGCCTTAAACATGTCATCAAGTGTGCGTGATATATTTTCCCACAGGGCATACCCCCATGGCTTTATTACCATGCAGCCCCTGACCTGAGATTTTTCTGCCAGATCAGACGCTTTAACAACCTGCTGGTACCACTCCGGATAATCTTCAGCACGGGTGGGTGAAATTGCATTTTTCTGTTTCTTTCCCATTTATTCCTCGCTTTTATTATATTTATTGAAGATTGAAAATTTGCGGAATCGCTCCACTCTGTCATTTTTTAGAATATAATTGATTTACCGGAGGCAACACTAAATATTCATTCTTCAATCTTCATTTTCCCAATCTCGTCAAGCAGTGCATCAACCAGCTTTTCCTGTGGAAATGTACTGACCACCTCTCCCTTTTTGAAAAGAATTCCCTTGCCGTCCCCACCGGCAATACCGATATCTGCTTCTCTGGCCTCTCCGGGACCATTTACTACACACCCCATGATTGCAACTTTTATCGGCAGGGGGTTTGACATTAACGCCTGTTCAACCTCTTCTGCAATATCAAACAAATTGATGTTGCACCGGCCGCATGTGGGACATGATATGATATCAGGCCCATGCTGTCGAATACCCAGGGCCTTAAGGATTTCAAAACCGACCCTGACTTCTTCAACCGGATCACGGGTCAATGACACACGAATAGTATCCCCAATCCCCTGGGAAAGGATCATCCCGATGCCAAGAGAGGATTTGACAATTCCCGGATACAATCCACCTGCTTCCGTCACTCCCACATGGAGGGGGACATCGGTTTTTTCAGAAAGAAGTGAATATGCCGCAACCGTTCGGGCAACATCGGAAGCCTTAATGGAGACCTTGACCTGTAATAGTCCAAGAGACTCTAATAATTCAATATTTCTAACCGCACTCTCCACCATGGCAATCGCTGTAACACCATTGTATTTTTGCAGGATATCCTTTTCAAGTGACCCTGAATTAACACCAATGCGGATCATGATGTCATGGGCATTGGCACAATCAACAACTGCCTTTACTCTTTTTTTACTCCCGATATTTCCGGGATTGATTCTCAGTCCGTCAGCCCCTGCTTCTGCCGCAGCAATGGCAAGGCGATAATCAAAATGAATATCTGCAATAACAGGAATGGAAATCCGGCCCTTTATTGAAGAAATCGCCGATGCAGCCTCTTCATCCGGCACGGCCACCCGGACAATCTCACATCCTGCTTCTTCCAGTCGTTTTATCTGCGCAACGGTGGCGGCAACATCCTGGGTAAAGGTGTTTGTCATGGATTGGACGGAAACAGGAGATGTCCCGCCCACCGCGACATCTCCGACCGTTATCCGGCGGGTCTTTTTCCGATTTATTTCAGGAACCATATGTGTAACTACCGAAATCCTTATTTTTTAAACGCATGTTTCATATTTTTAAATTACCAGACATCATGCTATAGTCAAGCGAAAATCGGTTGGCTGGCCGGCTTGTTATGGTTCTACAGCTTTAAAGAATTTGTCTGGCTTTGTTTGAATTTGTGTGGGCATTAAAAACATTTTCATCACGCCGAATTAATGAATTTCAAAATTCACCCGGCACACCGGTTTGGCAATCCCGGTTTTATGACCGAATTGTTCGGGATGAGAATGAATTAAATCGTATTCGGGAATATCTATACTTAAAGGAAGCAGTATAAGAAAAAAACCAGCTCGGCCTTAGTGGCTACGGTGGTTAATGGCACTGGGATGAATAAAAACATCAGGATGTTCCTTTACAAAAAACGAATACTGTGTAATAAATTGTACCCATGTTGAGTGAACTTTCCATAAGAAACTTTGCCATCATCGACGACCTTAATATTCAATTTACAGACGGACTGACTATATTAAGCGGTGAAACCGGTGCAGGCAAGTCCATCATCATTAACGCGGTCAACCTCCTTTTAGGCAGCCGGGCAACTGCCCGGCTCATACGCTCCGGTGCACACACGGCAGAGCTTGAGGCTCTTTTTGAAATTGTCCCCAAAAGTATGACCGCGCAAATCATGACGGAAAACGGGTATGATCCGTCTGAAGGGCTGTTGATACGAAGAATCATTTCCAGCAACGACCGGCACCGGATATACATTAACGGACGCCTTGCCACGATGCAGCTATTGGCGTCAATAACTGAAAACCTTGCCAGCATTTCCGGACAGCATGCGCACCAGAACATTTTGAAAGAAGAACAGCACATGCTGATACTTGACCGGATAGGCGGATTAATGCCTTTTCGGGAAAAGGTTTTCATTTGTTTTCATGATATTCTCCCCCTGATCAATAAACTTAAGAAACTTAAATCACTTGAAAAGAAACAGGCCGAACATATTGAGTTCCTTGAATTCCAGAAAAATGAAATTGAAGCCTCTGCTATAATGCCTGACGAGGACACGCGACTTGAACAGGAAAAAAATCGCCTGAAAAACGCGGGGACCCTTTATGCAACCATTCATGGCAGTATTGAAGCACTGTACAGCGGGCATGGTGCGGTTTCCGAAAAATTATCTGATATCAAAAAAAGCCTGGAAATGGCCAGCCGCATTGATGCGGGACTCACTTCAACAGCTGAAAAAGTGGCCGATGTTTCATACAAAATCGAAGACATTTCCGAGGGGCTCAGACGTTACCTGCAGGCCACCCGGATAGATGACAAGCGATTGGAGGAAGTTGAAGAACGCCTTGATACGCTTTCGAAATTAAAACGCAAATACGGCAGATCACTTAAAACAATTGAAAACCGCCTTGAAGCAATCACCATGGAGCTTGCCGAAATACAAAACCTTGGCCAGGATATCACTGAAACAGAAAATGAACTGTCTGAAAAGCACAAAAAACTCGAACGTCTGGCTGTCAATCTTTCAGAAAAAAGAGAAAAGACGGCTGAAAAAATAGCAAAAAAAGTAGAAAAAGAACTCGCTTCACTGAAAATGCCAAAAACAAAATTTCAGGTATCTCTTGACTCACTGCCTGCAGGCGATAATACCGATCCCTATCTCTCCACCCATGGAAAAGCGATAAATGAAAGCGGAATAGACCGGGCATTCTTTCTCATAGCGCCAAATGTGGGAGAAGAAATGAAGCCCCTGATCAACATCGCTTCAGGGGGAGAGCTTTCGCGTGTTGTGCTGGCTTTAAAAGTCATAATGGCAGATAATGAATCACTTGAAACCGTTGTTTTTGACGAGGTTGATGCCGGTATTGGAGGAGGCGTGGCCGAAGTTGTAGGGAAAAAGCTCCATTCTCTTGCCCGTCATCACCAGATTATCTGCATTACCCACCTGCCCCAGCTTGCTAAATTCGGTGATCATCATTTAAGAATTTCCAAAAAAGTTTCAGGGGGCAGGACCCGGACGTCTATTATCCCGTTAACGCATGAAACACGTATTGATGAAATTGCCCGGATGCTGGGTGGCGAAAATATAACAAAAACAACACGTGAACATGCGAAGGAAATGCTTGTGGGCTGATAAAAGCTGGCAGCCCGATAAGTTAATATGGTTTTAATTCCTTATCTGGCCAAACAGCTTACGGGCTAAACAGCTCTGATAATATTTTCGGAGGAAAAAATGGAGTTTAATTTAACTGACGAACAGATTCTTTTACAAAAAACAGTTAAAGAATTTACACAGGGTGAAATCGAACCCCGAGCCGGTCAGATTGATAAAGAGGGAAAACTGCCGGACGATCTGATTAAGTCAATGGCCGAAATCAATCTTCACGGAATGGTTCTGCCCCGTGAATTTGGCGGAGGCGACGCAAGTACTGTTGACTGCGTTCTTGCCATAGAACAGATCAGTTATTCCGGAACCGGTTCATGGATGCTTGTTGGATTTACCAACAGCATACCTGAATGTATTTTAAAATTCGGTTCTGAAAATCAGAAAAAAAAATTCCTCAAACCTGTGTGTGAAGGATCGGTTTATCCCAGTATTCAATTTACAGAGGCCAATACGGGATCTGACCCGGGAGCGCTTGATACAAAAGCAGTTCCTGCAGGTGATAATTATGTGATTAACGGTATGAAACGGTTCAGCACCTTTGGGGCAAGAGACGGCTTTGCCGTTCTTTATGCCAGAGACGAAACCGGAAAATGCAGTGCTTTTATCATTGAAAAAAACGTGGGTGGATATTCTACGGGTATAAACTACGACCTGATGGGAGGCGGTGGGATTGAAGCCACAGACGTATATCTCACCAATTTAAACGTACCAGAGGAAAACATTCTTGGAACAAAGGGAAATGGATCCAAAATTTTGTTCCACTGGATCGCGGATGAAAAAATTCAGCAGTGCGGCGCATGTGTAGGGATTGCCCAGGCTGCCCTTGATGAATCTATAAAATTTTCCAGATCCAGAATGATACGGGGAAAACCCCAGTCAAGTCTTTTAACGATCCGATCCATGCTGGCAGATATGCATGCAAAGCTGCAGGCTGCCCGATGGCTCACCTATCGATCGGCCTTCCTTAAAGACAATGGCAGTCCCAACTGGATAACAGAAGCTGCGTCTACCAAGATATTTGTTGCCCCGGCAGCAATGGAAATTGTTGAAACGGCCAGACAGATTCACGGGGCCTACGGGTATACAAAAGAGTTTAAAATTGAACGATTGTATCGGGCCATAGCCGGTGCCTCGGCGATCGCTGTAAGTCTGGACATAAACCGGGTCATAGTTTCTTCGGCACTGATAAAATAAAAGTGTCCGGGTGTAACGAAGACCATGCCGGCATGCCGGATGTTAATTAAATTTTTGATAATTACTAAGGAGGATACAAAATGGACTGGGGAATGGAAAATCGTTTGGGAAGACTGATACAGCCGGATGGCCACTGTTTTTTTCTGCCAATAGATCATGGATACTTTCAGGGACCGACCCGAAAACTTGAAAAACCATGGGAAACTATTAAACCGCTGATCTCCTATGCAGACGGGCTGTTTGTTACACGCGGAGTCCTCCGTTCCTGTGTGGATCCCAGCAATTGCCCGCCCATTGTTTTAAGAGTGTCAGGTGGATCAAGCGTGGTGGGGAAAGACCTTGCCAATGAATCTATCACCACATCAATTGAAGAGGCGCTTCGACTTAATGTATCAGCCGTGGGCATGTCCATATTTGTTGGAAGTGAATATGAACATCAATCGATCACGAATCTGGGAAAGCTTGTCAATGAATGTGAAAGATATGGTATCCCGGTAATGGCGGTTACTGCCGTCGGCAAAGAACTTGCAAAAAGAGATTCCCGTTACCTGGGGCTGTGTTGCAGGATTGCCGCTGAATTCGGAGCAAAGGTTGTTAAAACTTACTGGTGTGAAAATTTTGAAAAAGTTGTCAATGGATGCCCGGTACCGGTTATCATGGCCGGTGGCCCCAGATGCGAGACTGAGCTGGATGCGTTTGAATTTGTTCATGACGGGATGCAGAAAGGCGCCATTGGTTTGAATCTGGGCAGAAATGTATGGCAGCATGATCACCCGGTAGCCATGATTAAATCCCTGCGGGCAATTGTCCATGACAAGGCATCGGTACAGGATGCAAGAGACATATTCGATGAAGAAAAAAATAAATGAATTTAATATATCTGGTAAAAATTCATGAAAAATTGCTTTAAGAAAAATGAGCTGAAGGCATGTATTGACACATATGCCGCTTATCCGGAAGAACTTGCCAGGTGCGTCTATACATCGCGTCTGATTGGAAGCAACAGTGGGCTTGTGCTTCACGGAGGGGGGAATACCTCCGTGAAGCTAAAATCAACAGACATCTTTGGCGAAGAAATTGACATTGTATATGTAAAAGGGAGTGGTTCGGATCTGGCCGCAATTAACCCGGATGATTTTACCGGGTTAAAGCTTGCACCACTTCAAAAACTTCGCAGTCTTGACGCCCTTTCCGACATTGAGATGGACAATCAGCTTAGGACCAATAAGGTTTTACACACATCACCTGATCCGTCTGTGGAGTCCCTTCTCCATGCATTTCTTCCCCATAAATATGTAGACCACACCCATGCCGACAGCATACTGGCATTGACCAACCAGAAAAATGGTGCTGCTGTGGTGAAAGAGGCACTGGGCAAAAAAATTGCTGTCATTCCATACATCATGCCCGGTCTGCCCCTGGCGAAAGACGTAATGGATACGTATGAATCCAATCCTGATATTGATGCCATCGTGATATTAAATCATGGTATCTTCACCTTTGAGGAGGATGCATACCAATCCTACAAACAAATGGTGGACTATGTAAGCCGGGCTGAAGCCTTTATCAGTGAAAAAACCCGAAATAAGGACATACCTTCGATATATACAATTACGGGCAGTCGGCAGGCATATAATTCGAAAACAGCTCAATTATCACAGGTGATCCGGGGGGTTTGTGCGCACAGGGATTCAGCCGGCAGTCTGCGCCGCTTTTATGTTGAGACCCGAAACACCCCCGAACTGATCCGGGCATCCGAATCAAAAAACGCAAAAATTATCTGTGCTTCCGGGGTGCTGACCCCTGACCATGCAACACGTACAAAAAACAAAATGGCATATCTTAAATCACCTTCTGAAGACAATGATATACTGAAAAAGCAGGTAGAAAAAGCCATTGAAGATTTTAAGTCCGATTATCAACGATATTTCCACGACCAGAAAAATGCAAAAAATATTCAGTGCGAAATGCTGGACCCTTACCCAAGACTTCTTTTAGCAAAAGGGTACGGGCTTTTCGCTCTTGGCTTTACCGGAAAAGAGGCGCGTGTTGCCGCTGATATTGGTGTCCATAACATACAAACCAAATTACTGTCCATGGCCATGGGAGAGTATGATCCTGTCTCAGAGTCCCATATTTTTGATCTGGAATACTGGTGCCTGCAACAGAAAAAACTGGACAACCGCATCCCCCTGCCGCTCCAGGGACAGGTGGCGGTTGTAACGGGCAGTGCCGGTGCAATCGGTTACGGGATAGCAGACAGACTGCTTGCTTCCGGGGCCTGCGTGGCAATCTGTGATATTGACAGGCCGGGGCTTGAAAATGTTCACTCGATCCTGGCTGAAAAATACGGCGACGACCGGGTAGAAGATTTTATTTTTGACGTAACCGATTTTGATGCTGTTGTAAATACCTTTAAAAAAATCAGCTGCCGATTCGGCGGAATTGATATTATGGTACCCAATGCGGGCATCGCCCATGTGGCAACGATTGAAGATCTTGACCCTGCAAAACTTGATCAGGTTGTTTCCGTTAATTTGAAAGGCACATTTCTGGTTATTAAGGCCTGTATCCCCATATTCACAAGGCAGGAGACCGGCGGCAACATCGTGGTCATCAGTTCCAAAAATGTTTTTGACCCGGGTGCGGCTTTTGGCGCATACAGCGCTTCCAAGGCAGGTGCCCATCAAATAGCGCGGATTGCATCCCTTGAGCTGGCAAAACTGGGTGTAAAGGTCAATATGATCAATCCTGATGCCGTATTTGGTGATGAAAAAATCAGTTCCAAACTCTGGGACCTTATCGGACCGGATCGGATGAAATCAAGAGACCTGGATGCAGACGGACTGAAAGAATACTATCGTCAGCGAAATCTATTAAAAACGAGTGTGCTTGCAGAGCATGTGGGCAATGCGGTTGTATTTTTTGCCAGTGACCTCACACCAACAACCGGCGCATCGCTACCGGTAGACGGCGGCAATTCTGCGGCGGCACCGAGATAATGGATTTTACCATTTTTAATTTATAACCACGGAAAAACACTGAGATTCACAGAAAAAAACAGTGTATACCGGTGAAAAAAATCGTGGTAAAAACATTCCACCGGATGAGCGATGTGAGGTTGATTCACTCATTTTTACTGGAGGACAACATGAATACGGATAATAAAGAAAAAGACAGCACTTTAAATTCAAATAAAAAAAACGAACCAAAAGAGACCGAACCCTGTATGCGCTGTGGCGCGCCGGTTGAAATAGAAGGTGACCTGCTATGCCGAAAATGCGAAGGAGAAGTTCATTGAAATTGACGATTGAATGCCGCCTCCGGCGGATCAAGTTATATAAACAGGTTCTATGAAACCATCCCTGGTTTAAAAAAGCTGAGCTCAAAGCCGCTGCCTGCCATGCTTTCAAATCAGATTTATCTTACAATACACGACCGTACCCATCCATCGGCAACTGATTTCATATGAGCAAGCTCATCATCACTCATACTCCATGCATGCTCCTCAATAAACTCAGAATTTAAAACATCCGTATGGTGAAAGCGCTGCAGCACGTATAGCCGGGCCCCTTTAATTTCTTTCATAATCCCCTGTAAAATATCCGTATCCACAATCGGCTTGATGCACGTTGTCCTGAATTCATAATCCAGCCCTGATTCCATTATGACCCTGATACTCGCACGGAGGGTGTCAGGGTCACTGTCCTTACAGATAAGTGGCGCATATCCGCCAGGATCAGTTTTTATATCCATTGCAATATAATCGACAATCCCTTTGTCAACAAGCGCCTTTACAACCTCAGGCCTGCTCCCGTTTGTATCCAGTTTTATCGGATACCCGATTTGTTTTATGTTTTCACAAAGACGGAAAATGTCTTTCTGCAGCGTGGGCTCACCACCGGTAATCACGACACCGTCAAGAAGGCCTTTTCTTTTATTTAAAAAAGCATAGATCCAGTCTTCATTTAAATAAGAAGGAATTTTCTGGTCTCCCCTCGCAAGCCCTGGGTTATGGCAGTATGGGCAAACGAAATTACAACCTGAAAGAAACAGGATACAACTGATTTTCCCTGGATAATCAATCAGTGAGCTCTTCTGGAAACCCCCAAGAACCATCAGGTATAATTCCCGGTGCTGATTTTCCCAAAAACCATTACGCGACTCCCTGCACTTTCCGGCATATGACATCCGCCGTCTTTTTTCTTCCGGAAAAATCAGATTTGTCCAGATCAAATGTCTTTCTCATGGAAAACTCAGCCTGCTTGCCGTCATTCCATTGTTTGACGGGTCTTAAATAGCCGACAATTCTTGAATACACTTCAGTCTCGCTGTCACACACAGAACAGGTTTTCTGCTCACCGTTAAGATACCCGTGTGAGGGACATACACTAAATGTTGGAGACAGGGTAAAATAGGGAAGCCTGTAATTGCTCGTCACTTTCCGGATCAGATTTTTTGTGGTCTCAATATCGTTTACCTGTTCCCCAATAAACATATGAAATACAGTGCCTCCTGTATATTTTGACTGCAGATCATCCTGGAGCTCCAGCGTTTCAAAAATATCATCTGAAAAATTCACCGGAAGCTGGGTGGAATTTGTATAAAACGGTGCGTCACCATTCTGAAAGCCCTCTTCATTAATGCAGATAATACCGGGATACTTTTTCTTGTCAAGCATTGCCAGTCGATAGGTAGTACCTTCTGCAGGTGTTGCCTCAAGGTTGTAATTATCACCTGTTTCTTCCTGGATTTCAGATAGCCTGTCCCTCAGAAAATCCATGACCCTCAGTGCAAATTCAAGGCCGGTATCACTTCCGATTTCTTCACCGATAAAATTCAGACAGGCTTCGTTCATCCCTACGATACCGATGGTTGAAAAATGATTTATCCAGTATGCGCCGGTCTTTTTCTTAATTTCCTTCAGGTAATATTTTGAATAAGGATACAGATTCCCTTCAGTAAACTTTTCCAGGACTTTTCGTTTTATGGACAGGCTCTCTTTGGCAAAATCAACCATTTTTTCAAGATGCGAAAAAAAGTCATCTTCAGTTTCTGAAACAAAACCGATCCTTGGTAAATTTATCGTTACCACCCCTATGGAGCCTGTCAATGGATTTGCCCCGAAAAGCCCCCCTCCCCTTTTCATTAATTCCCTGTTATCAAGCCTCAGTCGGCAGCACATGGATCTGGCATCCTCAGGCAACATGTCTGAATTTACAAAGTTTGAAAAATAGGGAATACCGTATTTACCGGTCATTTTCCATACCTTTTCAAGATTCGGGTTGTCCCATTTAAAATCTTTTGTAATGTTATAAGTGGGAATGGGAAACGTAAATACCCTTCCCTTGGCATCCCCTTCCATCATGACTTCTGCGAACGCATTGTTGATGGTATCCATTTCAGGTTGAAATTCCGAATAGGTTTCCTTTTGATACTCCCCTCCGATAATAACCGGCTGATCCTTTAATGTACCCGGCACACAAAGATCCATCGTAATATTTGTAAAGGGTGTCTGGAAACCCACCCGGGTCGGTATATTGATATTAAATACAAATTCCTGAAGGGCCTGCTTGACCTCTTTAAAGTCCAGTCCGTCATAACGCACAAACGGAGCAAGCAGTGTATCAAAACTGGATATGGCCTGGGCACCTGCTGCCTCCCCCTGTAATGTATAGAAAAAATTAACGATCTGACCGAGCGTGGATCGCAGATGCCTTGGCGGAGCACTTTCCACTTTACCGGCCACACCTTTAAATCCCTGAATGAGTATATCCTGCATATCCCAGCCAACACAGTATACGGAAAGCAGGCTTAAATCATGGATATGAATATCCCCCCCGTTATGCGCCCGCCTGATCTCCGGTGGGTAAATACTGTTTAACCAGTATTCTGACGTGACATCGGATGATATATAGTTGTTAAGCCCCTGGAGAGAAAAACACATATTGCTGTTTTCCTTGATCTTCCAGTCCATTTTTTGAATATAGTTTTCAACAAGCTTAACACTTGCCCGGGTAGTGATACTCCTGATCTGGTTGTGCTGCTCCCGATAGATAATATAGCTCTTAGCGGTTTTATAGAATGTTGAATCCAGAAGAACTCTTTCCACAATATCTTGAATTTCTTCCACTTCCGGGACAGCTTCAAGGCGAAGTTCATGTGCCAGGGT
>JAUXDD010000177.1 GCA_030618465.1 Desulfobacteraceae bacterium | reverse complement strand
AAGGGGGGAGAAAAACTTCCCCCTTTGAAAAGGGGGATCGAGGGGGATTTTATGATTGATTGAAATCCTTAAGTCAACAGTATTGACCCCGACCCTCTCCCGTCAAGGGAGAGGGAGCTTTTTGACTTTTTACGAAACCATCAATTTTAACGGTTCACAAAAAACCCGTCAATTTTATCCTGCTTCAGTTTATCCATTGTACTGCGGGCATCGCTGGTTTTTTTATAATGACCGACCCTGACCCGGTAAAAAGTTTTATTATCAGCATTTTTCCCCTCAGTCAGATATGCTGGATATCCTTTCCTCTTCAGCTGCCTTACCATCTGGCTTGCATCGTTTTTATTCTTTAGTGCCGCCACCTGGATGGTAAGCTTGCCCCTGGTTTCCGGCTTTTTTGTTGCAGCAGCGGCTTGTTTTTGTTTTGTCACCCGTGTTTTTATGACAGGTCGAGGCTCAACCGGTTTTCTCTTTATTGCAAAATTCTTTTCGGGCACACGCCTCTTTTTTATATGTATTTCACTTTCTCTGGCAGGATGTTTTTCTTTTTTTTTCGTTTCCTTTACTGTTTCGTAAAATTCAAGGGATGAGCTGGTGAGCGCATTGGTATCATCCAGGATTTCTTTCTGCTCTTTTTCAATAACTGTTTTTCTTAAGGCGGTCAGTTCTTTCTGAAGTTTATTGATGTCAAACTGAACCGGAGCTGTCCCCCTTCCCACAAGAATGCCAAGAACAAACATCCACAGGGAAATAAAAAAGAATATACCCACGACTCCGGCAACTCCCCTGCCGGTCAATTGGGCAATATATTTCTTTTCACCGGAATTTTCTTTTTTCATGGCTGCAAATTACATTTTTTCAGGGGCAGACACCCCCAGAAGCGTCAGGCCATTTCGAATAACCTTTTTTACCGCGACAACAAGATACAATCGGCCCTGTGTTAAAAGCGAATCTTCCGTCAACACTTTGTGCTTGTTATAATAGGAATGGAACAAAGAAGCAAGATTCATAAGGTAAAATGTTATCCGATGCGGCTCCAGATGTTTCGCACTTACCTGTAACACCTCGGGATACCGGGCAAGTGCCCTGATCAGTTGAGCTTCCTCGGGCGCTTTCAGCATGGATACGGCCGGGTCGCTCCAGGCGACATCCTTTATTTGCTTTTCCTGTTCAGCTTTACGCATAATGCTTGATATCCGGGCATGCACATACTGCACATAATAAACAGGATTATCATTTGACTTTTTCTTTGCCAGCTCAAGATCAAAATCCAGGGGACTTTCATAGTGGCGGGTCAGGAATATAAATCGCGCCGCATCCGCCCCCACTTCGTTTATTACATCACTCAGGGTTTCAAATTCACCGGACCGGGTGGACATGGCAACAGGTTCACCATCCCTTAACAGGTTTACAAGCTGAACCAGAATCACGTTAAACCGGTCCCGTTTCCTTCCTGAAGCGGCAATGGAGGCCTCAATCCTGGGAATATATCCGTGGTGGTCAGCCCCCCACACGTCAATAATCCGTTTAAATCCCCGGTCAAATTTATCCTGATGATAGGCAATATCTGAGGCAAAATATGTTTTCAGGCCGTTTTGTCTGACCACCACCCGATCCTTTTCATCCCCGTAATCAGATGTGCGGAACCAGAGGGCACCGTCCTTTTCATAGATGATATCTCTTTTTTTCAAGTCTTCTATAACTGCATCAACCTTGCCTGATTCATAAAGGGTCTGCTCACTGTACCAGTTATCAAAAGAAATCCCGAACCTATCCAGATCGGTTGCAATACCGTCAAGAATATTTTTTGCAGCAAACCGGGCACAATAAATAATTGCATCGTCTTCATTTTTGTCCTGAAGATCATGTTTCTTTTCTTCCATGAGCGTTCGTGCAAAGCCATAGATATATTCACCCTGATAGCAATCTGCCGGAAAATCCACATCTTCTCCATGGAGTTCCCTGTAGCGGGAAAAAACAGAAAGGCCCAGTGTGCGTATCTGGCGACCGGAATCATTGACATAATATTCTTTTTGAACATTATATCCGCAAAACGAAAGCAGCCTTGCCACACTGTCACCCACAGCAGCCCCGCGACCATGCCCCACATGAAGCGGGCCGGTTGGATTGGCGCTGACAAATTCCACCTGGATTTTTTCCCCCTTTCCAATATCAGATGCTCCGTATGATGTGTCTTCTGTGTGAATTTTCCGTAAAACAGGATACCATGATGACATGGTGATAAAAAAATTGATAAATCCGGGGCCGGCAATGTCGGTTTTCTCTATAATATTTTCCGGATCCTCCAGGTGGTTTATAATGGCCTCGGCAATTTTTCGCGGCGGCAATTTTTGTATGGCTGCTGAAATCATGGCAATATTTGTTGACAAATCACCATGGGATTCAACTTTGGGCTCTTCAATTTCCACACCGGGGAACTCGGATGACGGAAGCGCTCCATTTTCATGTGCCTTTTTTGCAGCGTTAAGGATGATTTCTTTTAATTTCAGTTTCATTGATTGTTTTCCATCACAAAAGCATATTCTTTTATTTTTAGGTTCATGATTTATCTGCCACACGTAAGCATCTGAAAAACACAAATCCAATATACCAGTTTATCGAATTTATCCCAGAAAATAATTTTGAAAACCCATGTAATTTGAGTTGAAAAACATTTTCTGTCAATAATTTCTTTTAAATAATTGGCAGGTATGATATTTTACTGGAAAATATGAGATTAATATAAGGTGTAAATTTATGATTGCATTTGACCTGCAATGTTCAAACGGACATGTATTTGAAGGCTGGTTTGAAGATGGGAATGCCTATGTAACGCAAAAGAAAAAAAATCTAATTCTGTGTCCGGCATGTAATGATGCCACTGTCAGTAAAGTCCCGTCTACTTTCGGTGTTGTTAAATCTTCCCGGCAAACGGCCCGGGAACCCCAAAACGCGAACTTGAATATTTTGCAGCCCGAATTTGAAACTTTCAAAAAAACTGTCATTAATTTTGTGGAAAAAAATTCTGATGACGTGGGATGTGATTTTGCAAAAGAAGCATTAAAAATACATTATGGTGCTTCAGAACCCAGAAATATTCGAGGCATCAGCACCACTGATGAGGAAAAAATGCTCCAGGATGAAGGTATTCAGTTTTTCAAAGTGCCCGTACCTGCAAAACCGGATTATGATGCTTAAATCGTTGGAACCATCACGTATGATGAAAAAATCTCACCTGTAGAAAAAGGCGGTAAATGGAAAGTTGGAACAAAAGCTCAGAAATCAGAAAAAGACGGAGGGCAAAAAAATAAGCCTGAGAAAACACACTAAATTCTTATACATTCGGGCGGCAACACATATAACCATATAACACCGGTGCCACCCGGATACGATTACAATTCAAGCATCCGGTCAGGCAGACTTCTGCTGATCCTCTGAATACGCATCATCATTTTGTCTTCTAATCATGCCTGATCTTCTTTCAGGAATAAAGGCTGTATAAACGTACTGTCTTCTGTCACTAACCAACCGCAACTGGTTTTCCCCGCTGTAGATGTCGTTTGAAATGCTCATTGTTTTCCTCTTTACAATAAGATCGTTAAAACAATTAAACAGGTTTATTAATATTATTTTGCATAACCAAGTTGCAATATTCATACCGAATCCATAACCATTTGAAATTTCTAAACAAACCATTTTTATCTGTCATGGCGCCAGCCAGCCGGTTACAATTTTTTCCCACCCGGTTACAATTTTTTCCCACCCGGTTACAATTTGCCCAATGGATATTCACAAGGAGAAAAGTATGCGCTTACTCTCAAAATTGTCAAATATTGACGTTTTGTTTGACGTTTCCTGGCAGGAAACAGATTTGCGATATTGTTTTAATTGCTGAATTGAGGTATAAATTTCATCATTCATATTCTTATTTTTGAGAACAGATTAAATGAGCCAGGAACAAAAAGCAACCGCCATCATCAGGCACCTTTGTGAACAGGGCTGGGAAGCATACATCGCCGGCGGTGCTGCCCGCGACATCTTATACGGTGAAACGCCTGACGATTATGATGTGGTCACCAGTGCGCCTTATAAAGTGATTAAAAACCTGTTTAAAGACCGTAAAGTATCCATTGTCGGCACCAGTTTCAAGGTATGCATTATCGACGGCATCGAGGTAGCCACTTACCGAAAAAATGCCCATTTTGGACATATTGACAACAATTGCCCCGTTGAAAAAGCAGAAACCATCCAGGATGACCTTGCAAGCCGAGACCTCACAATCAACGCCATGGCATTCTGCCCGTACAACGGTGATATCGTGGATGAATACAACGGCCGGAAAGATTTAAAAAATCGAATTATAAAATTTACCGGAAATCCCGAAGACAGGATTGATGAGGACCCCTGTCGTATTATCCGGGCCTGCCGGTTTCTGGCCAAAATTGAAGGCCGGTTTGATCCTGAGACATTTATTAAATTAAAAAGCAACCGCCGACTCGTAAAAGAGAAGGTTGCTCCGGAACGAATTCGCCTGGAAATAATGAAAGCCCTGCAATACCTGAAACCCAGCCTGTTTTTTGATGCGCTTCATGATATCGGGGCACTTGAATACATATCACCCGGATTTGAAGCCTGTTACGGGTATGACGGCGGGCATTACCATGGTGAAACCATTGATGAACATATAAAAATGGTGGGGGATTTCCTGCCGGCAAAAAGACCGTTATTGCGTCTGGCCGGTTTTTTCCATGATCACGGAAAACCCCCTGCTGCCGGATACAAAAACGGCAATGTGTCATTTATCGGCCATGCATCCATCGGCGCTGAAATTGTTGAAAAGGAATTAAAAGCACTGAAATTCAGCATCAGGGAAACCGCCCGTGTGAAAGCATTGACAAAACATCACATGAGAGAAATCACGAACCAGACAAAACCAAAAACAGTCCGGAAAATGCTCAAAGCGCTAAATGATGACGATATACCGTGGAAAGACTGGCTCCGACTCAAAATTGCCGACACAAAAGGCAATCTGAAAAAGAAAAACATTGACCGGAAACAGGTCAGGGATATTGTGCTGAAAATTTACCATGAATTACATCCGCCCTCGAATTCAGCTGTCCTCTGTACAAAGGATCTGGTAATTAACGGTGATGATGTGATGGAAACCCTGAACATCAAGGCCGGGCCTGAAGTGGGGGAGATTCTTAAAAAAACACTGGATTATGTGCTGGATGAGCCGGCACGAAATATACACAAAGAACTTATCCGTTTTATTAAACAATTAACAAATTCACACGGTTGAGCCTGCTTATACCCTGAACGACCCAATGATCTCCTGAACATTACCGATGCCTTCTTCAATCAGAAATTTTTCAATCCCGCCAATAATTTCCATGGTGGCTTTGGGATTGACAAAATTAGCTGTTCCGACTTGCACGGCAGTTGCCCCTGCGATTAAAAACTCGAGTGCATCTTCAGCTGTCATGATACCGCCAATCCCGATTACCGGAATCTTTACCCTTTGAGCCACCTGCCATACCATTCTAACAGCGACCGGTTTAATGGCCGGGCCTGAAAGACCACCCGTGATATTGGCCAGCTTTGGACGACGGGTATGAATATCAATGGCCATCCCGGTTATGGTGTTGATTAATGAGACAGAATCCGCGCCGGCATCCTCAACGCAAGCAGCTATCTCCGTTACATCTGTAACATTGGGGGACAGTTTTACCATCAGGGGTTTCCCTGTTTTTTCCCTTACAGCTTTCACAACATTACCCGCGGATTCCGGATCAACGCCAAAGGCAATGCCCCCGGCTTTTACATTCGGGCACGAGATATTCACTTCAATGCCGGCTATTTCTTCCACATCATCAACCCGTGCGGCCAGTTCAGCATACGCATCCATATTCGCCCCGTAAATATTAACCAGTGTGGGTGTGGACAGTGTTTTTAAAAAAGGAACCTTTTCTTTTATAAATGCGTCAATCCCAATGTTCTGAAGGCCGATGGCATTAAGCATGCCGCAGGGAGTTTCAACGATTCGCCGGGGAGGGTTGCCGGAAGAGGGTTTTAATGACAGCCCCTTGACAACAATCCCGCCAAGTCGATTCAGGTCAATGAGTTCCCTGAATTCATCTGCATACCCGAATGTGCCGGATGCGGTCATGACCGGGTTTTTCAGTTCAATGCCGCCGATGTTTACTTTCAGGTCAGGTTTCTTGTTCACAATTAATTCCCTTTGAAATCGTTTCCATTGTATCTATCCATGTGTAACGTTCCCACAATAATTTAACTTTTCATAATTCAAATAGCGATAAAGTGCAAGTTGTTGTTCAGTGATACCCATTTACATGTTTTTAAATCAATGTCATTAACCTATGCCTTTTTCCCCTTCATTGCCATATGGCACAATATAGAAATGCAATAAAATTAACAAATTATTTGTTACCATAGGGCGCGCGAAGCGCCCTTAATCAGCTTTTTACGAGTTCATCAAAGTACCCCCGTGAATGAATACCAGGTCTGGTTGTAGCAAATGTTTTGTTCAGAAGGCAAAGCCTGCTGAACTCTGAC
>JAUXDD010000046.1 GCA_030618465.1 Desulfobacteraceae bacterium | reverse complement strand
CCCCTTAATCCGCTGTGCTTTGTTATTGCTGCCGTTAATGTCGTCTTGCCGTGATCAATGTGACCTATTGTCCCTACATTTACATGCGGCTTCGATCGCTCAAATTTCTCTTTTGCCATCTTCCCGTCCTCCCTGATTTTGGTTTATCATTCGAGAAAATTTATCTGTTGGATCAAAATCATTATCTTTTCCCAGCTACCATTTCCATTTAATATGGAGCCCACGACCGGAATCGAACCGGTGAACCTCTTCCTTACCAAGGAAGCGCTCTACCGACTGAGCTACGTGGGCAAATCGATATACGTATCTGTATAACAGACACCATTAATATTTTTGATTTTCCCAGTTAATTCTGCCATGGTAAAATTCAAAAAATTTCTGGAGCGGGAGACGAGGCTCGAACTCGCGACATTCAGCTTGGAAGGCTGAAGCTCTACCAACTGAGCTACTCCCGCTCATATCAGTGCATCCCCACTTCATCAAGTCGGCCATAAAGCAACTCAGAAGAACAACATTACCTCCCAAATATGTATCCATTTTCTTGCGGGAAGCCATGCAGTTCCTGCGATTCCAGTTAATACCGAAACCTCCTACATACGACTTGTTCATTAAGAATGGTGGTGGGGGGAGGATTTGAACCTCCGAAGGCGTCGCCGACAGATTTACAGTCTGTTCCCTTTGACCACTCGGGAACCCCACCAATATTTGGAGCCAACGAAGGGAATCGAACCCCCGACCCACTGATTACAAATCAGTAGCTCTGCCAGCTGAGCTACGTTGGCTCTAAATACACACTTAAGTTTAATTTTAAACCAAAATTTATATAAAACCACTTCTTTTACCAGTCTCTTACTCACATATCAACTTCTATTATACGGGATATTTAAGGTAATATTGGAAATAATGGCCTCAATATAAGGATATATGTCAATTTTCTTCTCTTTTCTAAATATTTCACCATAAATCAAACATTTCCCCTTATATTAATTTTTCAGAACATTTATTTTAATTTCAGTTCGTAAAACCCGTTTCCACGCAAGACATTCATTGACAAGTCCCACACAGATAAAATTAATAAATTGATATCATACACTATTCTTTATTTAAGGTAAATAACGTTTGATTTTTTATTAAAAATGTTATAATTATATATTAATGTATGCTAATTATATATCATGAAATGAGTTAAATTCTTGACAAATTAATCGATTTCTGAAATCGATCGTTATATTCCATATTCATTTTAATTTCTTTAACAGACAACTGAGTATATTTAATAGCTATGTATTATTCAAAAAAAATTTCTATCGCGGTTCTTTTTATATTTTTTTTCTTCGGATGTTCAACAACTTCAAACAAAGCCGTAAACTCCCCTAAAAAAAATGCTCTGCTCGACGACAGCTTTACTTTTAGACCGGCAGCGTATTCATCTGACAGGGGTGACCCTGCCAAATCCGGAAAGCAGAAAAACGGTTTTGAAGAAACTACGCCGGCTCTTGACGAAGCACTTGAATATTGCCAGGCATCCCAGGACTTCTGGCAAAAAGGTGAATTTGACAATGCCATCCAGGCTTTAGATCAAGCGTATTCATTAATTATTAATGATGATAACCGTAACACTCCCAAACGGATACAGGCGAAAGATGACCTGCGCTTTTTAATCTCAAAGCGTATTCTTGAAATATACGCTTCCCGAAATATTGTTGTTACCGGTAATCATAACGAGATTCCCATTATAATTAACAACCATGTACAGAAAGAAATTGATCGTTTTACCAAAGGCAGGGACAGATCCTTTTTTATCGCATCTTATAAACGTTCCGGTCGATTCAGACCATACATTGTACAGTCACTTCAGGAGGCCGGACTTCCTGTTGAATTGTCCTGGCTGCCGCTTATAGAAAGCGGTTATAAAACAAAAGCACTTTCAAAAGCACGGGCTCTTGGCCTTTGGCAGTTCATCCCCTCAACCGGTTACAAGTTCGGGCTTAAACGGGACTTGTATATTGATGAACGGCTTGATCCCGAGAAGTCCACCCAGGCAGCTATAGATTATATGAGCGAACTTCATAAAATATTTGGTGACTGGACGACTGTTCTTGCAGCTTATAACTGTGGTGAAGGAAGAGTCCTTCGGATTATCAGAAGCCAGAACGTAAATTACCTGGATAACTTCTGGGATCTTTATCAGAGACTGCCACGGGAAACCGCACGATACGTTCCCAAATTTCTTGCAACCCTTCACATTGTCAACAACCTTGAAAAATACGGACTTGATAAAATTGAACTGGCTCCCCCTTTGGAATATAAAACCGTTGAAATATCCAGGCAGGTTTATTTGAAAAGCATTGGAAAAAAAATTGGCGTTTCCGCGGATGTACTCAATAAACTAAATCCGGAACTGCGTTATAAAATGCTTCCCCAGTGCAAATATGATCTTAAAATTCCTCCGGGCCAAAATCAACTGGTGCTGTCAAAAATTGATGAAATTCCCATACCCTCCCCACCCAGAAAAGCGTTTGTATATCACAGGGTCAGACGGGGAGAATCGCTTTCCACGATTGCCCGGAAATACCGTACAAACGTGAAACGTATTGCACGTGCAAATAATATTAACAAACGCAACTTTATAGTTACCGGAAAACTTTTAAAAATTCCACAGGGAAGATCATACATTCCAAAAACCAGAAACTTCGTTGTAAATTACAGTGCCACTACCCATATTGTAAAAAGAGGTGATTCACTCTGGATTATTGCTAAAAAATACGACACCACAACTAAAAAAATCAAACGTCTGAACAACATAACCAGTTCGAACCTCCATGTGGGCCAGACGCTGAAATTACCTGGAAGAAAAAACAACGCCGCATATAACGCTTCCTTTAAATCCTACAGGGTAAAAAAAGGAGACAGCCCATTCACAATTGCCAGAAACCACAAGATGCCTCTCAATCGCCTTTTGAGAATAAACCGCCTCAATTCAACAACTACAATTTTTCCCGGGCAGCAACTTTATGTTGAATAACAGCCAGATGCAACACTTCCGATCAGAAAAATAATGCAGTAAACAACTATTTTTTTCTTCATAAATCCCCCCGCCACCGCTATAAAATACAAAGCCATTGTTTTAATTAGAAATAATAATTGTTGCAATATATATAATTATATGTTTATTATTCTGAACAATCAGGCTCACTTTCATTTTGAGACCTTTGAAAACGATCAGCGTTCAAACATAATACAGGATAAACATTATGGTTCATACAAAATTTGAAAAATTTCTTCAAAGAGTTTTTGAAGCCACAGGTTTTTCAACACAAGCCGGATTATCATCAGCGCTTAATGTCAATCGCTCCGCAATCACACAGGCAAGAAATAAAAATTCCATCCCTGATAAATGGCTGCTGCAATTATACCGTTTATATGGTTTAAATCCTGACTGGCTTGAAACCGGAGTCGGCCAGATGTTCATCAATAAACCCGGGGCCAATGAATCTGAATTTCAAAACATCCCTAAGGTAGCGGCCAGGTTGTGTGCGGGCGGAGGATCATTTGAAGTTGGATCAGAGATCGAAGGTTATTATGCTTTTAGAAAAAGCTGGCTGAGATCAAAGGGACTGGCCAGAAAGATGGTTCTAATGAATATCTTCGGCAACAGTATGGAACCAGAAATCAAAGATGGGGATACCGTTCTTCTTGATGAATCTCAAAAAGATATTTTAGCAGGGGCCCTGTATGCTGTTGGTATTGAAGATACAATAATGGTAAAGAGAATTGAAAAACATCCGAACAAACTTGTTCTGTTGAGCGATAATACTGTCTATTCTCCAATATATCTTCAGAATGAAGAAATTAACAACGTCCGGATAATTGGAAAGGTGGTCTGGATATGTAGAGAATTGAGGTAAACCCAGTCTTACAGGATTCCCTTTAGATTCTGGTTTGCGGAAACCCATATGGAGACCAGTTCAAAAGAACGTATTCGAAACTGTTCAATAGACTGTGAGGGAGATTTTTTTTGCAGTGGTTGTTCATAATTATAAACGCCAGATAATCTTTATAAACTTTTTAGCCATTATAATTCAGCACAACTAAACAATTTATTTGTCATTAATTGAAGTAGATTGCAAAGGAGACGTTATGTTTGATCAATTTGTTGATTTTATTTTAGATTATTTTTTCATGGTCATAGTTGTTATTTTGGCAATCCTGTGTACACTGGCTGCCGGCCTCTAATGATCGATAACGATAACCTGCCTTTGGAATTAAGTCACTCTTGCTATTAGAAGATTATAGTGGTAGAACAGACTAAATTTTTAATATGTTCCATGCATTCCCACAAAATATTCTTCAATATACAGTCATTTTTTGCTGCGGTTGACTAAATGAATAAATCTACAGATGTTCAGGAAAGCAAAATGAAGGGGGCTATTATTGACTTCCTTATTGATATCCCCTTATTTGACAGGCTTAATGCGAACGAATTGAGCATTATCGCCGCACACATGAATTTTTTTGAAATAAAAAAAAATGATATCCTTTTTAAGGAAGGGGACAAAGGGGATTATGTCTGCTTTGTTGCAAATGGCCAGTTAGATGTGATTAAAAAATCTGCTACCGGGGGTCTGGTAGTGATTGCCACCCTTTCCAAAGGGCGATCCATTGGTGAGATGTCAATGATTGACAATACTCCCAGATCAGCAACCATTAGAGCACAATCAGATTCCACGCTGGTTATTATACCACGAAAAGGCTTTGATATAATTATGGAATTAAATCCTAAAATCGGTATAAAAATACTCAAGGGGCTTGCGCGACTCCTGAGCATGAATATGCGCAAGACGTCAAGCCGGCTTGCCGACTATTTGTTGACCATGAATTAGAAAATTTCGATTCTTTCCCGGAATTCAGCAATTTGAATATTTATTTCCCTGGCGGCCGTTTCCATTTTTATAAGTTCTGCAACTGTCATTTCCTTATCAATTCTTTTCTCTCTCACCAGTTCGGTTATTGATGAAAGGTCGGTAACATATGCCTGGAATCGATTGACAACCACTTCATACAGATTATTTGAAACCCCTTCTGTCAGTTTGAAAATATACTGAAATTTAATATTCTCCCTGTAATTCTTGAAATGAAAGATTATGGACTTCTCAGTCTCCCGTTTCATTCGTAAAACACCATCCTTCAAAGCAAGAATACCTTCATTTACCTCATCCTGTTTCTTTAATAATTTTTTAAAAAAATTGATGGCGGAATAAAAGCCAAAACGCATAATTGCTTCTGTCTTTATTTTTGCTGTATAGCGCAAAGCAATAACAATCGGTGGTACCTGCAGCCCTGTCAGTCGTTTTATGGAATCAAAATCCACCCCCCCGGTGTCATATTGACTGTCCTGATCCAGTTCGATTCCTAAATGAAGCATTGTAAGTTTGTATTCATCAAAAGCATCTGTGATCATCACATGGTATGTGTCTGAAATGGATTCAAGATGGGCCTGAATTTTTATTTCCGCCTGTTTCACAAAACCGATGATTTCAGGATTGATGGTTTCGGCAATGAATTTATCAAGGGCTTGCCTGAAATCCTGAAAAACAATATACAGGGAGCTGGAAAACCCACTTACACTGTAATTCTTTTCATACTTTTCAAAATTGACCATATAATTCTTAATAAAATTCAAAATTTCTGGCAATATGCCGCTCCTGCCCACGGCAAAAAAACGATCCACATCTCTTTTCAGTTCATTCTTTATCCTTTGAATTCCTCCATCAAGGGTACTTCTCACAAGGGTTTTTATCTGGTTCATTTTCTCCTGGTGAGCTTTAATTTTATTGATGATTTCATTTACACTGTCAGTATCCTTTTTTAAAACATCATTATTGATATCAATTAAAAACTGCAGACCAGATGAAATTATCTTTAACTTTTCAATATTGTTTTTCAATAAAAGTGAATATCGTTCCTTTGAAAGTTTGTTTGAAAATGAAGTGTTGAAAGCTGCTGTTTCCTGGTCTGAAAATTTTGAAAATTCCGTATCATCTTTCCATTGTTCAAACCGTGCCACGTCTTTTGGAGGAAGATCTTTGTTCTGAACCTGAAAAAGGTTATACAGGCCGGAAAACGAATAAACCTCGGGATCAGGCTTGATTAACGAGAGATCCTCCCTGACCTTCTTAATCAGGGATTTGAGGTTGTCCACTGATTCATGCTCATTAAAATCACAATTAACAACAAACAGGATATTATCCATAATCCCCATTTTCTTGATCATGGAAAGAAACCGGATGTCAGCCTGCCTGATACCCGTCCTGCTGCTGATAACATATACAATGAGATTGGTTAACAGCAGATAATCCTGTATCATGACAAGATGAAGCGGATTTGGCGAGTCACTTCCCTGGCAGTCTGCAATTTCAACATTGCTGCCAATTCCACGGGTATCAATTTCTAACTGAATATCCTTCAGATAAACAGCAAGAATCTCATTCCCTGTAAATCCCATGTGTTCATGAAAGCGACTGCCCGTATACTGCTTTATTGTGTTTTCGGCGGAAATAATATCACTCACCCTGTCAAATCCCTTAAGATAGGAAGATAACAGTACACTGTTAACATTGCGCGTATCATCTGTTATCAACAATTCCGGATTCAATGAAAAAAGTGCCTGTTCAAGTTCCTGCCGATCACTGCTGCGCCGGATATCAAAGGATTCATTCTCAGAATTCTTACTAAATGACGGAAAAAGAACCAGGGCGCGCTCAATTTCCGAGTTTATATCATCCCAGGATTTAAAGTACAGCTCTGCCTGAAGCTGCTGCCCGCTACGGACTCTTGTAACAATAGAAGTAACAACACCGGCTCCGCGCTTCAAAAAATCTCCTTGCAAAATTGAATTAACAGCAGTGCTTTTCCCGGATTTTATCGGACCGACAACAGCCACCCTTATGATCTCTTCTTCCATAAGCGTTTCAATATTTTCGCATATGGTTTCCCAGCCTTCAAATGCCTGGTCAGTCATTCCCGGAATTGATTTGGCGTCTGAGATAAGGGATAGTATTTTTTTGTTAATCTGACTCAGATCATTTTTTAATGAGTTATAACTATTCATAATAATAATTATTTTTATAGATATTTACAGTTGGGTACTTGTTAAATTATTGGATTCATGGTATAAGAATTCATTTAAAAAAAGATGCAATTAAAATAGTATTTATTTTCAGGCAATTAGCATCACAGCTCGGAAAACATTTATTTTTTTGCCTGAAAAAACTTGAATGAGGAAAACATATATATGTCAGAAAAACATCCTGAATGTCCACTTTATAATCCTTTAAATTGCAAAGAGTATTACAATCCCAAGCTGTGTGCTTTTGTGAAAAAAGATAAAATCTGCCTTAAAAAAAAGAAACCTAAACCAAAGAAAAAAGCAGCCGAAAAATAAGGTGCCGAATTCGAACCACTTAACATCTATTATGCACGCCCGGGTCTATCTGAAAGCAGAATCGGATCAGATATTCCCATCATCTTCATCACTGTCTCCAGTATCAAATCAACGGGTGTCTTAAAGATAATTTTATCCTTAACCGGGCATGTCAGCCATGCATTCTGCTTTATTTCCGATTCCAGCTGACCCACTCCCCACCCCGCGCATCCGAGAGTAATATTAAACAATTCCGGGCCTTTTCCCTCAGCAATGGCCCAAATGATATCCCGTGTATTGCTCAGTGCAATCGTTGGTGTGATGTTAATCGATCCTTTCCAGTCAAAAGGAGGGCCGTGGAGTACAAAAACTTCACCCATATGAACCGGACCGCCAAAATAAACCGGTAAATTTTCCACTTCCGGAGAGTAAACAATTTTCAACTCAGTAAAAATGTCTTTTGCTGACAATGCATGATGGACACGATTAATAATGATACCAACTGAACCTTCCTGCGTATGCTCACACATACAGGTAACTGTCTGTGCAAAATTAGGGTCAGCCAGCCCTGGCATGGCTATCAGAAATTGACCTTTCAAAGCATCAATATTATTGTCTTCCAAAATTACCTCCGGCAACTGGGGGATAGAATCAGTTCTTAGCAAATTACTTTTATCTCCCCACATTGTCAAGAATTCAAAAATCATTTATTTTGACATGGATGAGGCTTCAGGGGTATAGTAAAAAAACACTTTTCGCCATGCCGGAAAAAACGGATATGCCTGAGAGACAGGCCCCAATAAGAAAGGCTTAATTCATGAACGTTGAATCCCATACACTTGCCGAAATGAGAAAAGATATATCAGATATTTTTTATTGCGGTCTTAAAGCCGTTGAGCCAGGAGCGGCAATTAAAAGGTACTGCCATCTTGCCGATGATCATTTATATATTGGGAATAGAGTATACGATCTTTTACAATTCAACAATCTTTTTGTTATTGGTGCCGGTAAGGCAACAGCACCAATGGCTTCGGCGCTGGAAAATATTCTTGGTAAAAGAATCACAAAAGGAGTTATAAGTGTTAAATACAACCATGTAACTGAACTTTCAAATGTCCGGCAGATTGAAGCCGGCCACCCTATACCGGATGAAAACGGTATAAAAGGTACAAACACCATACTGGGCATGGCGAAAGACGCGGGAGAAGATGATCTTATATTATGCCTGATTTCAGGCGGCGGGTCTGCTCTTCTCCCCGGCCCGGCCCGGGGACTGACACTGCAGAACAAGCAGGATACAATGCATGTGCTTTTATCCTGCGGGGCCGCCATCCATGAAATAAATACCATTCGAAAGCACATATCCCAAATAAAGGGCGGCAATCTTGCTCGAATTGCATATCCTGCCACATTAATATCTCTGATCCTTTCCGACGTGGTCGGCGATGTCCCTGATATCATTGCATCCGGCCCCAGTGTCCCTGATTCCAGCACATTTCATGACTGCATGAAAATTATTGACCGGTATCATATTATAAAAGAATTACCTGAATCTATTGTCAAACACATTAAAGAAGGAATGTCCGGAAACATCCCGGAAAATCCGAAACAGAATGACAGAATTTTTGAAAAAACCCACAATCTTATTGTCGGGAGCAACATGGAAGCAATTCTGTCCGCCAAAAAAAAAGCAGAAAGCCTCAACTATAATACTATAGTGCTTTCATCCATGATTGAAGGTGAAACCCGGCATGTTGCCCGGGTACATACAGCCATCGCCAGGGAAATCAGAAAAACCGGTCTTCCTGTCCAGCCCCCGGCCTGCATTCTTTCAGGTGGAGAGACGACTGTGACGATCAAGGGAAAAGGGAAAGGTGGACGGAACCAGGAGTTTGCCCTGGCATCCGCATTTGATATCGCTGAAGAAAAAAATATTGCGGTATTCAGCGGTGGTACTGACGGAAATGACGGGCCCACCGATGCTGCCGGTGCCATATCAGATACTGACACCATAAAAAAGGCAACGGAACTTGGATTAGATCCCGGAAAGTATCTTGCAAACAATGACTCCTATCATTTTTTTAAACAAACCGGCGATCTTTTTATCACCGGTCCCACAAACACAAATGTTATGGATTTGAGAATAATTCTTGTAAAATAAAAAATAGAAGCAGTTTCAATACCTTCAATTTTGTTCAAGTTCAAGGAAGGCTGAAATTGGGGAAAAGGGGAGGTTTTGAAACGGCTTCTACCGCCCATACGCATCTTCTATCCTAACAATATCATTATTTCCCAGAAAGCTTCCGGATTGCACCTCGATGATTTCAAGTGGTAATTCCCCTATATTTTCAAGACGATGTGTTTCACCAAGCGGTATGTATGTGGACTGATCCTCCTTAAGGACGAACGTTTCATCCTCCTTTGTCACAAGTGCTGTTCCTTTAACCACAATCCAGTGTTCAGCCCTGTGATAATGTTTTTGCAAAGAAAGTTTTGCTTTCGGATTCACAACGATACGGTTGACCATAAACCGTTCTGTGGAGATAATACTTTCGGATATTCCCCAGGGCCTGTAGTCCTTTTTATGCGACAGGGCTTCCTCTCGCCGGTACAGTTTTAATTTATCAACCAGTTTTTTTACATCCTGAACTCTGTCCTTTGGGGATATAAGAACAGCATCTGACGTTTCAACAACAATATGATCCTCGAGCCCCACAGCTGCAATCATCCGATTGGTTGCATTCAGATAGGAATTTTTAACATCATGGATAAGAATATCACCGGAAACAACATTGCTGTTCTCATCCTTCTCTCCCACCCGCCATAAAGCTTCCCATGACCCCAGATCATTCCACCCTGCCTGCAAAGGTATCATCACCCCATTATCGGTCTTCTCCATCACCGCATAATCAATAGAATCGCTGGGACAGGCTTTAAAAGACGCTACTTCAAGCCTAAAAAAATCAAGGTCTTCTTTTCCATTGGCAAAAGCCTTTTCACAGGCGTCTGATATTTCGGGTGTATATTTTTTCAGTTCGCCAAGCACCCGAGATGCCTTGAACATAAACATTCCGCTGTTCCAGCAGTACTCTCCTGAATCCAGATACTTCCGGGCGGTCTTACTGTCCGGTTTTTCAACAAATTCAACAATGGTAAATCCTTCAAGTGCCCAATTGTTTTCCTTTTTCTCGGCAACAGATAAGATTTCACCCTTTCGAATATACCCGTACCCTGTTTCAGGTGCATCCGGAACAATTCCAAAAGTAATCATTTTTTCCAGTGCCGCATAATATTCACCTGTTTTTAATGCGTTATGAAAACGCTTTATATCTTTAATATAATGATCGGCAGGAAGTACCAGAAGAACAGGATCTTCCCCCGTAGACATCGCCTTCAGACCCGCAATGGCAAGTGCCGGTGCCGTATTCCTGCCCACAGGCTCAAGAATAATGGCAGACGGCTTTACTTTTATCATGCGCATCTGTTCAGCCACCATAAATCGGTGACCCTCATTGCAAAGTATAATCGGATCGCTGATACCATCATAGTTTTTCAACCGTAAAACAGTACTTTGAAGCATTGTATGCTCATCAACAAGATTCATCAGCTGTTTTGGATAAAGTGCCCGTGAAAGTGGCCAGAGCCTTGTGCCTGTACCACCCGCAAGAATAACAGGAACGATCATTGGATACCCTCAATTTTGTTTATATAATTTTCGATGTACGTTAAGACACAGCGTCTATATGTGGTAACAAAATGATAAACCATGGATTAAGCAAATCAGGTTTGTTATACGTAAGGGGGCCATTGGTATCATGACGGATTACACTTGCACCGGCATTTTCCGCTATTACCTGGCCGGCTGCCGTATCCCATTCCATTGTCGGACCCAGCCGAGGATAAATGTCGGCCCTGCCTTCGGCAACAAGACAGAACTTGAGGGAGCTGCCGGCTGAAACAAACTCAACATTGTCATATTCTTTTTTCTTATCTTTAACAAATGCTTCAAGTTCAGGTGTTGAATGAGAACGGCTGCCCACGATGGTGTACGTGGGGCCAACAGATTGTTTAACGGATAATCGAACTGATCCGTCCATAATCCGGTTTAATGAGACAGTCCGACTGCCGGATTCAGTTTCTTTACTTATCAGGTCAATAAGCTTATTGTCCTCAATTTTGTAGGCTCCTATATCCTGTGACGCATAATAAAGTGTGTTTTTTACCGGAATATAAATAACACCCATAATCGGCTTGTTGTTTTCAACCAGGGCGATATTTACCGTAAACTCGTCATTTCGTTTAATAAATTCCTTTGTGCCGTCAAGCGGATCTACAATCCACAACCTGTCCCACGTTTTTCTCTCTTCATAAGGAACATTCCTTCCCTCTTCACTGAGTACCGGGATATTAAATGCATTGAGAAACGAAACAATTATTTCATGGGATTGTTTATCAGCCCGCGTTAATGGCGAGTCATCTGCTTTGTATTCAATCCCGAAATCTTCGTTTTTATTATAAATTTCAAGAATGGCGGCACCTGCTTTTATAGATGCCTGAATTGATTTTAATAAATACGGGGTATTCATCATAAGTAATATTTTTTTAAATTAGGATGTTTAACCGTTGGTAGCAACAGTGTATTGACTTGACTGTATTTAACATAGCTGAATCAATAATGAATGTCAAATTTCATCAGCCGCTGGAGAACACCGCTACCGTTCATAAAGTACTCAGAAATCATGCATCTTCAGTTTTAACTTCCTGCTGCAGTGTCAGATTCACGCGATGTGGAATATGCCTGTTAGTAAAAAAATGCTGTCATTAATCTTGAAAATATTTCAGGATGTGTTATTTTATGAAAAATTAATCGGTATTCTATTTCATGGAGGTAATTATGGAGTCAGTAGAAATTCGGAAAACACAATCGCAGGTGATGGTAAATGGTTTTATTCGGAGTGTTTACAATTGGATGACCATAGGGCTTGCGCTTACCGGCTTTATTGCCTTTTATGTGGCCGGCAATGAAACCATGCTGAGGTTGATTCTTGGCAACAAGTTAATATTTTTTGGACTTATTATTGGTGAACTGGGTCTTGTTTTCTATCTAAGTGCAAAAATTCAGAAAATTCAGGCATCCACAGCAACCGCCCTGTTTTTATTTTATGCCATACTGAACGGAGCGACCTTATCAGTCGTATTTCTCGCTTATACCGCGTCATCCATTGCCTCAACGTTCTTTATTTGTGCAGCTACTTTTTTTGCCTGCAGTGTTTTTGGCATGGTCACGAAACGCGATCTGACCGGTATTGGCAACTTTATGATGATGGGGCTTTTTGGAATTATTATCGCTTCTGTTGTAAACATGTTTGTCCGAAGCTCAGCTATGAGCATGATGATCAGTTATATCGGCGTTCTGGTTTTTGTCGGCCTGACCGCTTATGATACCCAGAAACTTAAAAGGATGGCGCTCGCTCAACCAGACGGCCTTGATACGGCAGTTGTCCGAAAGGGTGCGATCATCGGTGCCCTCACATTATACCTTGACTTTATCAACATGTTCCTGTTCCTCCTTCACATCCTTGGCGGCAGCAGAGACTAAAAAATATTTCCTGTAATGAGGCTGGTTTAAAGGTGCCTGTGTTTTCGTTTTAATGGGATTTGGGTAATCAACATTGTACATTGACTCTTTTATCCCAGATTTTCCTTAACCACATCCGCAATCTGCCGGCAGTGCTTCTTTGTTTTCTCAACAGTCGGCCCTTCAACCATTACCCTGCAAAGCGGCTGTGTTCCTGAATACCGTACAAGGACCCTCCCCTTTTTGCCCAGTGCTTTTTCAGCAGATGCAATAACCTCAGTGATCGCGGGAACAGTAAGTATATCCGGTTTGCTTTTTACATCCACATTGACAAGTTCCTGGGGAAAGACAACCATTACCTGCGCCAGTTTGGAAAGCGGTTTTCCGCTGCTTTTCATCGCTTCAATCAGTCTCAATGAAGCAAGGATTCCGTCACCGGTAGTATGGTGATCTAAAAATATCATGTGGCCTGAATCTTCACCGCCGATGACGCCTTTATTGGCAACCATTTCTTTCATAACGTATCGGTCACCGACCTTTGAGGCTACATGGTGTATTCCCAGCTCTTTCAGCGCCACGCCAAGGCCCATATTGCTCATAATCGTTGTAACCAGGAGGTTGTTTGTTAATTTCCCTTTTTCTTTCAAGTCATTTGTACAAACGGCAAGAATCTGATCGCCGGTAAGAATGGTTCCTTTTTCATCCACTGCAATCAGCCTGTCGCCGTCACCATCAAAGGCAAGGCCCAGATCTGCCTTTTCCACCAGAACCTTTTCTCTGAGGATTTCAGGATGCTGGGAGCCACAGTTTTCATTAATATTTTTCCCGTCAGGCCGGACAAATAGCGATTTAATTTTTACTCCCAGTTTCCTGAAAACCTGCGGTGCCACCTGATATGTTGCCCCGTTGGCACAATCAATGATGATGTTCAAACCTTTAAACGAACAATCCGGAGGCAGTGTATTTTTCAGAAATTCCGAGTATTTTTTCACTGCGTCATCAATACGGTATACGCTGCCTGTCTCACTAACTGAAGAACACATTGAAGCACTCTTGCCTTCCAGTACGACCTGCTCAATCTTTTTTTCAAGGGCATCGGACAGCTTGAACCCGTCCTGATTAAATACTTTTATGCCGTTATCATAAAATGGATTGTGCGAGGCGGAAATAACGATCCCGGCATTTGCGCCAGAAGATGAAGTTAAATAAGCAATTCCTGGAGTCGGCAGTACGCCGGCAAGGCATGCGTCCACACCCATGGAACAAATTCCGGATACCAGGGCGCTTTCCAGCATATCGCCTGATATGCGGGTATCTTTTCCAATAATTATTCCGGGGCTGCCATTATTTTTTCTGCTTCTGAAAATTAAAGCAACTGCCCTGCCGATATGCACGGCCATTTCCGACGTCATCGGATATTTATTTGCAACGCCCCTTACGCCGTCCGTACCAAAAAGTTTTCCCATGGTCATACCCTTATTGATATGATGATAACATCTTCACTATCTCATCTTTAGAATAATCCACCACACCCTGGAGCCACTTTGTTCCGGTTTCTGCGGCTTCACTGTTAAGTCCTTTTATTACCGTAATGTAATCCCTGCCTGAATCATTAATACCGGATTTGACTGCCCCCATAAAACGATTCATCAGGTCAGGGTGAATTATGTTTTCCGGATTGCGCAGTCGGGTAAATGCTTCTTTCAGTTCAGGCCACTTTTCAACAATCTCGATCTTCTGCTTCACAGGATTTGATGACATATCCCTGTTTTTTTTATATGATTGAACAGAATCAAACATTTTTTGGCCAAGTTCTTCCAGCCTTTTTATTCGTTCATCAATCCCCATGTGCAGTTTTGCTTTCAGACCGTCTAAAAGCGCTTCAGGAAAATCTTCAGAAACAAACTGTGATCGGACATGGTGATACCACTGCATAAGGGCAAAAAGATTGGCCATATAGACGATATTGTTCACCACGGTCCTTTTTATACTTCTGAATACTCCGGTTTCGTAGGCAATGTTGCCGCCTTTTCCGACTCCACCGAAAATCAACCGGCTCTGCCGCAACTCGTCTTTCCTGCAAATCGTACCGGCAGCAACCACAGTCCCGTATGCCAGGCGGCACGGTCCCACAAGCCCCCCCTGCCCCCCTAAAAATATGGGTCTCTGGTTCAGCATCACACCATAGGGAACATCACCGATTAGAGACGGCGTGGCTTTGTCCTGGTTCGGGGTAAAGTTAAAATGGATATAGGAACTGCCCACTTCGCTGTGATCTTTTCTGTCTGTACCTCCGGACATGAAGCAGTCGCAGAAATTGATCAGGCTGCCGAGGGTGACAAAGGGGAACAGTATGGTCTGCTTCAAGGCAGCACAATGGGCAACGCCAGACTGTTCCTCAAGAATTGTGCCCTCCCTCACGTGGGAACCATATCCCATGCTGACATTTTTCAGAAAAACCGCGCCCTTGTAGAACCCGCCCTTAAGCTGAACATCCGGTCCCACATGGCAGTTTTCCACTGTCGCCGGTCCTTCATATCCCAATTTCGCACCCTGGAGTATAAGCGTTGATCTGCCGAAGATTTTACATCCTGAATAAATCACAACATCTTTGCCGGAAATTCTGTCCGGATCAACCTCATCGCCAATATCAACACTGTGAGGGTTGGGAATTTTCACTCCCTTTTCAATGAGCCTGCTAATTTTGTCCATGTTTTCTCTTTTCATCCGGGATTATTATTTAACGCGTTTAAAATTCGAATGTCGTGAGTCCCGAGTCAAGAGCCCGGAATAAGATTTTCGACATAACAGTCCAATCAGTGTATCATAGTAAACTATGGATGCAAGTTAGAATTTATCAGTTAGGATTTATCCGGTAATCAGTAATCCAATGAGCAGAATGCGGGTAATTATGCAACCTGCTTTTTTTTATTACTCATTTTTTTTCAAGCTTTGCCACGGATTCAATATGAAACGTATGGGGAAACATATCCACCGGCTGGACTTCAATAACCCTGTAATAATCTTTCATCATGCCGATGTCTCTCGCAAGGGTTGCCGGGTTGCAGGACACATACACGATTTTTCCCGGGGCCATATCAACCACCTGTTTGACCACATCCTTGTGCATGCCGACTCTTGGAGGGTCGATGATCATTACATCCGGTTTTTTTTCAATCCCTGAAAAAGAGTCCCTGATATCACCCGGGATAAAACGGCAATTGGAAACATCATTGTTCCGGCAGTTTTTCTCTGCATCGGCAACAGCGCTTTCAACGATTTCAAAGCCGATGATCTCTTTTGCAGATTCGGACAGCCAGATCGGAATGGTACCGGTTCCACTGTAAAGATCCATCACTGTTTCATTTCCTGAAAGCTCCGCATACTCTCTGACTTTCTGATAAAGCGTTTCCGCCCCTTTTGTGTTGGTCTGGAAAAAAGAGTTGGCTGATATTTCAAATTCATACGGGCCCAGTTTATCTTTAAGAACTGAATCCCCGCCAAGAAGAATCTCATATTCACCAGTGGCAACACTGGCTTTTCGAGATGTAATATTATTTACGACTGAGACAACGCCGGGATATTTTTTCATCAAAAGGTCGGAAAGCGGCTGAACTACCTCTTTATCTTCTGATGACGTTATAATATTGACCATCCATTGATCATACGCCACGGAATGTCTTAACATAAGAAACCGCCAGAATCCCACCTGGGTTCGAAGGCCGTAAACAGGGCTTCCGGAATTTTTCATATATATTCGGGCGTCATCTAATATCCGGTTTCCCAATTCAGGCTGAAGCAGGCATTCTTCAGTATCCAGAACTTTATAAAAGGTTCCCGGAACATGGAGACCGAGTGCAAAACTGATGTCCGTGTCCTCTTTCCCCATTTCATCCGGAAGCAGCCATCGCCTGTCAGAACACGAAAACTCCATCTTATTTCTGTACCCGAAGACAGATCCGGGAGCAATGACAGGGTGAACCGGCGTATCTTTAATAAGCCCGATATGCTCCAGGGATTCTGCCACATGTTGCTGCTTGAACTCAAGCTGTTTGGCATAATCCAG
>JAUXDD010000019.1 GCA_030618465.1 Desulfobacteraceae bacterium | reverse complement strand
AGGCCCATACGTTCATAGGTCATGCCGGCATAACTCTTTGGTGTCAACGAGGCCATTTCATCGAATATTTGCTCCGGAGACTCATAGCTCATCTCATATCCCATTGCGGTTGAAAGCCTGCAGACAATTTCCCAGTCGGCCAATGTATTTCCAATGGGGTCGATCGCTTTTCGGATTTGCATACAGCGGCGTTCGGTATTTGTAACCGTACCCTCTTTTTCGGCTACTGATGCCGCGGAAAAAACCACATCTGCCACCTGGGCGGTTTCCGATAGGAAGAGTTCCTGGACAACTAAAAATTCCAATTCCTTCATGGCATGATTCAAGTGATTCCAGTCCGGATCGCTGAGTTTTGGGTTTTCGCCGATTACATACAAACCTTTTAACTTACCCTCTAACATAGCAGGGATCATATCGGTAATGGTCAGCCCGGGCTTGGCTGAAAGGTCGGCCCCCCAGGCCTTTGAGAATTTCTCCAGTACCTTTGGGTCAGCAACCGGCTGATAGCCTGTCATTACGTTGGGCAGGCCGCCCATATCACAGGCGCCCTGGACATTGTTTTGCCCTCTCAATGGATTAACGCCGCCTCCGAGCACCCCCACATTACCGCATAGCATTGCCAGGTTACAGCAGGACTTGACATTGTCCACGCCGGTGGTGTGCTGTGTTATGCCCATGGCGTACAGCAGGCTCGCCGGTGGATGGGTGGCATAGAGTTCCGTCATCTCCTTTAGATCATTGGGACTAACCCCGGTAATGGACTGGACCTTGTCAGGCGTATAATCACTAACCTTTTTTTCAAGGGCATCGTAGTCTTCGGTTCGTTGTGCGATGTATTCCTTAGAATGCCAGCCGTTTTGGATGATGATGTGCATCATACCATTTAAGAGGGCCACATCACTCCCCAAGCGTTGATTGACTGCCACATCTGCAAAGCGGGAGAGCTGAATATGTCTCGGATCCGCCACAATCAGTTTCATCCCCTTTTCCTTGGCCCTCAGTATACGCCTTGCAATTAAGGGGTGACAGGCCGTGGTATTGGAACCGATGACAAAAATGCAGCCGGAATCCTCGATTTCCGCAATGGAATTGGTCATCGCGCCACTGCCAAAAGCGGCGGCCAGCCCGGCCACCGTGGAGGAATGTCAGAGACGGGCGCAGTGATCAATATTGTTTGTTTTCAACACCGCCCGGGTAAATTTATGGGCTATAAAATTTTCTTCATTTGATACCCTGGCAGATGTAAACACGCCGATACTGTCCGGGCCGTGCTCTGCCTTTATTTTCTTCAGTTTGTCTGCCACAAAATTCAGGGCTTCATCCCACGTAGCCTCACGATGTGTGCCATTTTCTTTTATCAGCGGTGTGGTCAGGCGTTCCTGAGAATTAATAAAATCAAACCCGAACCGTCCCTTGACGCACAGGCTGCCAAAATTTGGGGGGACACCGTCAACACCGGTAACCTTAACCACCTTCCCGTCTTTGACATGGAGATATATCTGGCACCCGACCCCACAGTAACTGCAGGTTGTTCGGACTTTTTCCGTTTTCCACTGCCGTACATTATACCTGGCATCCTTTTCAACCAGTGCACCCACCGGACAGGCCTGGACACATTCCCCGCAAAAAACACAATCAGACTCCTTCAGGGGTTTGTCTTCAGGCGCGACAATTTTTGTTGCTGCCGCTTCATTGTCAAATTGAATCGCATTGTTCACCTGAACATCATTACACGCCTGGACACATCGACCACACAGGATACATCTTGAAAAATCACGGACAATAAACGGGTTGACCGTCTCCATCGGATAGGAAGACTCTGTTCGCAAGGCAGGTTCGCCGGTTACCTGGTACCTGTATGCCAGGTCCTGGAGCCGGCAATCTCCCCATACAGGGCACAATTCTGCACTGTTGTCATCCTGCTGGACCTGCATCTGGAACTTCGTCCAATCCGTATCGCCCGGTCGGCTGATAGCACAATTGTGATTTCCCGAAGAGAGAAAACACTGTATGGTTTTCCGCCTGGACGCCACAACAGTCCGGGACTCTGTTCTCACAACCATACTGGTTTCCGCACCGGTTGAACAGGCCGCTTTAAGTTCCGGGCTGCCTTCCAGTTCAACCACACAGACCCCGCATCTGCCTGTGGGAGAAGCACCTTTCAGATAGCAAAGCGTGGGAATATCAATACTGTTTTTCCGTGCAACATCCAGAATGGTTTCTCCGGGTTCAAAAGCGAATTCATTCCCGTTAATAACAATTATGTTTTGCGTGTTCATGACTGTTTTAACTCCTTTATTCAAAGGCATCTTTTAGACTGATTGTGTAAACTAACTTTTTTATAAAAAATTTATAATGATGTCAATGTGAGAATTTTTTGTTAAATATCATATAGCAGGCGGCAACCCCCAATACACTTCCAGCCGTATCTGCCAGGGCATCAATTATATCCGCACTCCTGGAAGGGACAAAATACTGGTGGATTTCATCACTCACACCGTAAAGACTGGCTGAAAGAATGCTGAGTAAAACAACACGTCCCATATTGCTCCCCAATGAAGTGGTTTTATACGCACGAAAAAAAAGAATGCCAAGAAGACCATACCCCCCCATGTGCAGTAGCTTGTCCACATGCGGAAACGGGGAAATTTTTTCAGACGAAGGAAAGGAAGATTGTATAAAAATCGCCAGGCAGTAAATTACAACCGGAAGCCAGTAGAATAAAAAGACTTTTGTTTTTTCCATATTATTAAAAAAATTCCTGGTCGACGCGCCTGCCTTTTATATGAGATAGAATCGGCTTCAAAAATTCATCCTGGGACATCCCGAACCGAATTTTCCCATCAAGAGTACGCACGGAAAGCGTCCCGGCCTCTTTTTCTTTTTCCCCGATGGTTAAAATCAATGGAATATTTAAAAGCTGGGCATTCCGCACTTTTTTCTTGAGACTTTCTGTCCTGCTGTCCACTTCAACCCGGAGTCCGGCCTGTTCCAGGGATGCCCTGACCTGGTTTGCATAAGGCGTCAGGTCATCATTCATGGGAAGCAGGGTGCACTGGACCGGCGCCATCCACAGCGGAAATTTTCCGGCAAAGTGTTCCACAAGAATTCCCAGAAATCGTTCAATGGACCCGAAAACCACCCTGTGTATCATGATCGGGCGATGTTTTTCATTATCTTTTCCAATATAGTTCAGATCAAATCGTTCCGGCAGAGACATATCCAGTTGAACTGTTCCGCACTGCCAGTTACGGCCGATGGCATCCTTAATATGCACATCAATTTTCGGGCCGTAAAAAGCACCGTCTCCTTCATTTACCTGGTATTCCTTCCCATATGTGTTCAAAGCGGATTTCAATCCGTTTATAGCCTGTTCCCACTGTACATCCGTTCCAATAGATTTTTCCGGCCGGGTCGACAGTTCCAGGTCAAACCCCAGTCCGAAAGTACTGTATACGCGTTCTACGAGTTGAAGTACGCCAAGTATTTCATCTTCTATCTGGTCAGGTGTCATAAAAATGTGGGCATCATCCTGGTGAAAGGCCCTGACCCTGAAAAGGCCGGATAACACACCGCTCAACTCATGCCTGTGAACAAGGCCTACCTCAGCGACACGGAGGGGCAGATCTTTGTATGAATGGGAAGTTTCACCGTAAAGAAGCATGCCGCCCGGGCAGTTCATAGGTTTTATAACATATTCGGCTTCATCAATAACCGATGTATACATGTTTTCACGGTAATTGTCCCAGTGCCCGCTTTTTTCCCAGAGCTTCCGGTTCAGCATCAACGGTGTTTTTATTTCCACATATCCGGCCTGTTTGTGCTCTTCCCGCCAGTAATCCAGAAGCGCATTCCATACATCCATGCCTTTTGGATGAAAGAACGGCATGCCGGCAGCCACTTCGTGAAAGCTGTAAAGGCCCAATACCGCACCGATTTTCCTGTGATCTCTTTTCCTTGCTTCTTCAAGAAAATTCAGGTATTTCTTAAGTTCTTTTTTATCGAAATAGGCTGTGCCGTAAATTCTTTGAAGCTGTGCTTTTGTCTGGTCTGCCCGCCAGTAAGCCCCTGAAACTTTCATAAGTTTCACTGCTTTGATAAAGCCTGTATGAGGGACATGGGGTCCCCGGCATAGATCTGTAAAATCGCCCTGACGGTATAATGAAATAGTGCCGTCTTCCAGCGCTGAAATCAGTTCTATTTTGTAGGGTTCCCCCTTATAGAACTCCAAAGCCTCGGATTTTGAGACTTCCAGTCGTTCAAAAGGGACTTTCGCCTTGATTATTTTTTTTATTTCCTGTTCGATTTTCGGGAAATCATCTTCTGAAACAGGCTCCATGTCTATGTCATAATAAAAGCCGTCTTCAACAACCGGACCAATGGTCAGTTTTGCATCTCTGTACACTGAGCATACAGCCTGAGCCATCACATGGGCGGCACTGTGCCGGAGAATCTCAAGGGCTTCATTGTCTTTGGTTGTAATCAACCTGATTTCCGTATCATTTGTAATTTCTTTATTTAAATCAAGTAGTTCACCATCAATTTCCATTGCAACACAATTACGTGCGAACCCTTCGGAAATACTTTTTGCCACATCCAGCCCGGTTGGCTGATTATCAAAACTCTTTATACTTTTATCAGGAAGTGTTATATTAACCATTGGTCATTCACCATAAAAATTAATTAATAAGAATACGGATTATGGAGGAAGCCCCTCATATATAATTCAAAATATACTATTACCATTATAAAACAAATAATTTATAAACATTTTCCGGTACTAATGGAAAACAGGACTGTTGGTCAAGAAAAAAAATGAAAGAGAATGCTAAAAACAACTTTCAGATAATCGAAACCGAATCTGAACTTGAGGATATCACAAGAATCATTGATATTGACAACGAAAAAATCATAGCCTTCGATCTGGAATCGGACTCCATGTTCCACTTTAAAGAAAAAGTATGCTTGATACAAATGGCTGTCAATTCCTTAAATATTGTAATCGATCCCTTAAAAATAAATGACCTGTCTCCCTTAAAACCTGTTTTTGCCAACAGGGAAATAAAAAAAGTATTTCACGGGGCAGATTATGATGTGCGGTCTCTACACAGGGATTTTAGTTTTAAGATCAATAATCTTTTTGATACCGAGCTTGCATGCCGATTTTTAGGAATGAAGGAAACCGGGCTGAATACGGTTCTGAACAAACGGTTTCAGGTCAGCCTGGATAAAAAATACCAGAAGAAAGACTGGTCAAGAAGGCCTTTGCAACCGGAGATGCTGGAATATGCGGCCGGAGATGTGGCTCATCTTGTGGCACTGGCACGCGTACTGGAAAAAGAACTTTTGGAAATGGGCAGGCTTTCCTGGGTTGTTGAGGAAAGTGATAATTTAAGCAACGTAAGATTTGAAAATGCCAATGGTGAACCCCTGTTTACAAAATTCAAAGGGGCGGGCAGACTCGACCGCAGGGGGCTTGCTGTTCTTGAATCCCTTCTGTTGTATCGGGTTGAGCTTGCAAAAAAGAAGGACCGGCCTCTCTTTAAGATAATTGGCAACGGCCCCCTGTTAAAAATGGCAAAATCCAGACCATCCAGTTTGAACAGACTGCAGCGGCTGGAAATATTGAGCCACAGGCAGATCAGCATGTATGGAGAGAATCTTGTCCATTCCATAAAAAGCGCAATGAACATCCCGGAAGATAACCTGCCGCGGTATCCGAGGAGACGTTCACCACCCGTAAAACCCAGGGTTGCAAAAAGAATTAAGGCGCTTAAGGAATGGAGAGAACGTAAGGGAGAAAGTCTGAAAATTGAGGCAGGATTCCTGGTGAACAAATCACTGCTGAATTGTATTGCGGAAAAAAATCCTCATGACATGGAAAGCCTTGAACAGGTTCATGGGATGTCCAACTGGCAGAAAATAGAGTTTGGAGAAGATATTGTGAGGGTTTTGAGAGAAATCAGTTAACCTGTTTCCCGGTAACATGAATGCCCTGTATGGTTTCACTTTTTATGCAGTTGCTTAACCGGACGAATTCTTCCACAGACAGCGTTTCTGCACGCCGTACAGGATTTATCTCCGCCTTTTTTAATACATGAATCACTTTTTCCGTATCCATATCAAGCTCACTTCCGGCCAGTGAGTTTCTCAGGGTTTTCCTTCTCTTTCCAAATGCGCTTTTTACTACCTTAAAAAACAAGGCTTCATCTTTTGCCGGATACCGGGGGGTGTCATGAAAACATATCTCCAGAACTTCTGAGTCCACTTTGGGCATGGGATAAAACATGCGGGCTTTTATCCGGTACAGGGGTTTAATATCAGCACAATACTGGAGCATTACGGATACTCTGCCGTATTGTTTGCCACCAGGCCCTGCTGCAATTCGTTGCCCCAGCTCTTTTTGAAACATAAGAACCGCACTGTTGATATTATTTCTTGCGGCAATCAACCGGATCAAAATCTGGGAAGATATATTATACGGAAGATTTCCGATTACTGTCATTTTTACACCTTCTTTTTCTGCCAGTGCATTGATGTCGATATTCAGTATATTGTCTTTAATTATAATTACATTTTCAATACCATTTAACGCCAGTTCTTTTTCAAGAAGAGGAATAATGTGACGATCTTTTTCAATTGCGTACACTTTTTTTGAAATTCCAGCCGAAGGAATCGTCAACGCCCCCAGCCCTGCCCCTATTTCCAGAACCACATCATCACTTGAAATATTTGAGCGTGATATAATTGTTGCTGCTGTTGACGGATCAGCTAAAAAATTCTGCCCGAGCTGTTTTTTGGGATATACTTTTGAATTCTTGAGAAGGATATAAGGTGATGTCATTTTTTATACTTAATGCCCTGGTTTGAATTGACCGGTTAACTTTTTTAAATGTATGGCAGTAAAAATATTTCGTGTTAAAAAATAGGCCAGGATGCCCGGTAGAATGCCAATTATCATTCCACCCGCCACCATTGAACAGGCGACCCCAAATTCGTGTTTAAGAAATTGAAAAAGAATATGGTATTTTTCAGAAAAAAGCAGCTCGCTTTCCATGCTATGGATAAAATTCAAGATTACCTGCAACTCCGAATCTGAATCCCCCCACAAAAATATCCCCGCTTTATAACTCCATATATATAAAACAGGTATGGTTATCGGGTTGCTGAACCACACCCCTATAGCAGCTGCGGGCTTACTCCCCTTTAAAACAAATGCAAGCAGGATTGCAATAACCGTATGAAAAGGGATTGTGGGTGTTGCACTCACAAAAACCCCTATCCCCATTCCCATGGCAATATAATGAGGATCTCCATGGAGGGTTTTAACTCTTAAGATTAATGCCTGATATCTTTTTTTCAGTGGAGACATCGCGTTTTTTCTTGTGTTACTTCCCTGATTGTTCTTTTCCATAATCCCCGGAATGATATATTCATATTTTTATATAATCATAACGCTAACATGAAAACCGACGGTTTTCAATCGTTCTATAGTTCTCTTACAGGAGATAGTATGCTATCTTGACTTTTTATGATTTATTAAATAGTTTATATTTAAATTTACTGTTCACATTCCTTGCCTGATTTCCAAATTTATTAAACAACTACTGAAGGAGGACAGCATGGTTAAAAAAAGGGGAAAACCAGTTAGTTTTGATGCAATGGTCAAGTTTTTTTTGATGCACTATAATATTCCAACCAAAAAAGATATTGACCGGCTGACAAGCAAAGTGGAACGTCTGGAAAAGCTGATCAAAAAAATATCGTCCGCGAAATTCAGGCATGCGGTTACAGGTCCCGGGAAAGGTAAACCAGGGCAAGGAAAATCAGGCATGACAGCGTCTGACATGGTGCTAAACGCCATAAAAAACTCAAAAAAAGGCGCCGGATTCACTGATATCCAGGCAAAAACAAACTTTGATGACAAAAAATTAAGAAATATTATTTTCAGGCTCAACAAACTGGAACGGATTAAACGAAAAAGCCGTGGTCTCTACGTTGTGCCTTAAATTTTTTTGCGTTCCCCCACATTTTTTTTGCCTTTATTCAATCTCAAGTGAGTAAAACGTCTTAAAATAATGGCATATCAGTGGAAAGGACCCGGGAACTTCACAAATAAACCGTCTGTTATATCCAAAAGGTTGAAAATGAAACAAGGTGATGCTGTTTACGGCTATATAGTAAAGCGGATTGTTGAATTAAACGAAATTAATTCGGTTCTTTATGAATTTGAGCATACGGCCACAGGAGCCATGCATATCCATGTAGGCAACACGGATGAGGAGAATACATTCAGCGTCGCTTTCAAGACGGTTCCAACGGATTCCACGGGTGCAGCGCATATTCTTGAGCATACTGTATTATGCGGGTCTGAAAAATTCCCGGTACGTGATCCTTTTTTTTCCATGCTGAAAAGGAGTTTAAATACATTCATGAACGCCTTTACCGCATCTGACTGGACCATGTACCCGTTTTCCACGCAGAATAGAAAAGATTTTTACAATTTGATGGATGTCTATCTTGACGCTGCTTATTTCCCAAACCTTGAAGAACTCAGCTTCAAACAGGAAGGACACCGTCTTGCGCCTGAAAATGATATGAGTGTATCTGATTCACATGATACGGTCAAACTGGAGTATAAAGGTATTGTATACAATGAAATGAAAGGTGCCATGTCATCCCCGGATCAGGTAATGGTGAGATCCATCCTCAATGCCCTGTACCCTTCCACAACATACAGCTATAACTCAGGAGGTGATCCTGCTGAGATACCTGACCTGACACACACACAACTAAAGGCGTTTCATCAGCGGCATTATCATCCTGGCAATGCATTTTTTTATACATACGGCAATCTGCCCGTAGAAGATCATCTGTCGTTTATTAATAAAAAAATCCTGAAAAACTTTGACCGCATTGATCCGCATACGGATGTTCCTGCCCAGCCACGATGGAATGAACCAAAGAAAGTAAAATATCCATATCCGCTGGGAAAAAATGAAGCACCGGAAAAAAAGTACCAGTTCTGTGTGGCCTGGCTTACAGCCGATATCAAGGACTCTTTTGAAATACTGGTTCTCACCATCCTGGAACAAATTCTTATCGGCAATTCTGCTTCTCCCATGCGAAAGGCCCTTATAGATTCTGAGCTTGGAACTTCTCTCAGCGATGGGACAGGCTATGATTCTGAAAACAGGGATACATTGTTTGCATGCGGATTAAAGGATATAAAAAAATCTTCCTGCGAAAAAGTCGAACAGATAATTTTTAAGGTATTAAATGATCTTGTGGAAAATGGAATTGACGACAAAATGATTGCATCAGCAATCCACCAGATTGAATTCCACCGCAAGGAGAAAACAAATTCACCGTATCCCTACGGCATCAAGCTTCTTTTAACTTTCTCAAGCAGCTGGTTTCATGGTGGTGATCCGGTAAGGATTTTGGAATTTGATGACGATCTTTCCCGTCTACAGGATGAACTTGCCAAAGGTCCGTTCCTGGAAAACAGGTTGAAAACCTATTTTCTGGACAATTCCCACAGGGTCCATTTTACACTGGTTCCAGATCAACAGATGGAAAAACAGGAAAAAAAGCGGGTTTCAGAAAAACTAAAGCACATCAAAGAACAAATGTCAGAATCTGAATTTGGAAAAATAATTGCCGACACCAGAGCACTGGCAGAACTTCAGGAATCCGATGAAGACATATCAAGTCTTCCTACTTTACAACTTGATGACATTCCCCCGTCCATTCACAGTGTTGAGGAAACCAGGGCGTACGGCAATGTGCCTGCGTCATGTTTTGAGCAACCCACATCAGGAATTTTCTATTTTTCTGCAGCCATCGGTGCAGGGAATCTGCCGGATAAACTTATTCCCTTCGTACCCTTTTTCTGCTCTTCTTTTACCCGGGTCGGTACCTCTCTTCATGACTACACCGAGATGGCGCAATTGATTGATACATATACCGGCGGGGTTGGCCTGCTTCCCCATGCCCGTACAAGCTTCAAAGGTGAAGATGTTTGTCTTCCCTTTCTTTCCTTTGACGGCAAATGCCTTGTACGAAATCAGGAAAAAATGTTTGATATCATCACGGAACTGATCGGCGAGTGTGATTTCTCCGATCTTGTCCGATTAAAGAGCCTGCTTCTTGAATACAGGGCGGGTATGGAATCAAGAGTTGTTCATAACGGGCACCGGCTTGCTATTTCACTGTCTACGCGCAATTTTTCCATAACACGCAATCTGGATGAAATCTGGCACGGTATTCACCAGCTGCAGTTTATTAAAAAAATTACCGATGATTTGTTCGATGAAAAGCTTGCGAAAAAAAAGCTGGAATCAATTTCTGAAAATCTTTCACTGATCAGCAACACCCTTTTATACCAAAATAATTTTAAAATGGCCGTGGTCGGCGAGAGCCATGCCATAGAATGTGCCATACCACTTACAAAAACCATTCAATCCAGCCTTCGACCGACAACAGATCATCCGGACATGCCGCAAACCCCCGATATTCGCCTGGACAACGAATATCCCAGGGAAGGCTGGAGTACTTCGTCTGCCGTTTCATTTGTGGCAAACAGTTTCAAAACCGTTCGCATGGGCCATAAGGATGCACCGGCTTTATCCGTAATCAGCAAAATTCTTAAATCCATGTTTCTGCATCGTGAGATCCGGGAAAAAGGAGGCGCTTATGGCGGATTTGCTTCTTACAATCCTGAAGACGGTATTTTCTGCCGTGCGTCTTACAGGGACCCGCATATATTAACAACGTTGCAGGTATTTGACGCTGCAGCACTGTTTATTAAATCCGGCAAATACAGTGACGAGGACATTAAAGAAGCCATACTTCAGGTATGTTCGGATATTGACAGGCCGGATACGCCGGGTGTGGCTGCAAGAAAATCATTTTACAGGAAGATAATATCACTTACAGATGAAGCCCGTTTTGCCTATAAAAAGAATCTTCTTTCTTTAGACCGGAAACAGGTTATGGAGGTTGCGGAAAAACATTTTGATCAGGATCAAAAAAAGCAGGGCATCGCCGTCATATCGGGAGAAGAAAAATTAAAGGAAGCAAATGAACGGATCAAAGGGGAGCCGCTGAAGCTTTACAGTATTTAAAAAAACATTGATTGAAGAATTGCAAATTAAGGAATTTTGGAATTTAATCCTTGCCTGAAAGAATTTGTCTTAATTCTCCGGCCGCTTCTTCCGAAAGTGTCCCTCCGGCTTCGGCAATCGTGATTGTATGAAGCCCCAGTGTATTATAAAGAGCAATCAGGTCCGGTTCCCGGGACCGGATATCGTTAACATGTGTTTTGACCGTCTCCACATCGCCCCTTGCAATGGGCCCGGTGAGTGCCTTTACGGTTCCTGCCTTTTCAATATTTGAAAGGGTTCCCATGACAAGGGGTTTTAACACCTGGAATGCTTCTTTACCGGATATCCCGGCTGCTTCCATCAAACGAACGGCAAAGTCCTGCAGGGTGACAAGATAGTTACATGCCACCACAGCCGAAGCATGATAGAGTGTTTTTGCCTCTGTTTTTATGGTAATGCAGGTGGCCCCCAGATCTTTTGCCATTTCCTTTGAAATATTAACAGCTTCATTATCACCCTCTGTCGACACAATGATCCCTTCAAACGAATTTCTGGCATGATCTGCAGCAGCAAAACTCTGAAGCGGATGCATGGAACCAATACTTGCACCGGTCTCCCTGGCCGGGGATAATATTGTGGAAGGATGCGAACCACTGCAGTGCAGAACAATGGATGCTTCAGATAAACCTCCATTCCGGGCAATTTCACCGCAGACTTCAGTTATGACGCCGTCCGGCGTCGTAATGAAAATAATATCCACGTTCTTTGTAATATCCCATGGTATATGGGAATATTCCTCAGCACCTGTGATCTCTGCTGCCTTTTTAGCAGATTCTTCAGCCCTGCATGAAAGACCGGCCAGCCTGTAGCCGGCCTTTGACAGATTTATTCCCAGTGCCGTCCCGACCTTACCGCATCCCACAATGGCAAATGATGGTTTCATTTGTCCTCCTTCATATATGATCAACAAAACCTTCCTGTTACAAAACGGTTGGTATCTAACGGCAATGATGTTACAATCAATGATGATGAAATACAAATCAAGAATAATGAGATATTAACAAAGTATCCCGATCATTGCAATTCCTTAATATGATGAGGATCTGGCCAAACGCTGTAACGCGGTATATGGAAACTTTTTACGACGCCATCAAAGTTTATGCTTGACAATACAAAAACTAATTGGTAATTCATCAAAAATATATTAATATCTTGAAAGCATAAAAATGAAAAATATTTTTGTCATTATTAATTTAATTAGCCTTATTGGCCTCGTCGTGGGCGTCGTCGTCCGCCTCGGGGAAGGGGATTGGTAATGGCTTAACTTCAGCTACTGAGTTTACAAAAACCGTTATCAGCCCCAAACAGCTGATAACGGTTTTTTTTTTGCAAAAAGGAGATCCTGATGAAAAGTAATGAAATGAAAACCGGCGTTGAACGGGCACCCCACCGATCTCTTTTAAAATCCATGGGGTTTACGGATGCTGAAATTAAAAGGCCACTTGTGGGTATTGCCAATTCAGCAAACGAAATCATTCCCGGCCATATCCATCTGGATAAAATTTCCGAGGCCGTGAAGGCCGGTATTTACATGGCAGGCGGCACACCTGTTGAATTCGGGACCATCGGAGTCTGCGACGGTATTGCCATGAACCATATGGGCATGAAATATTCCCTTGGCAGCCGTGAATTGATTGCCGATTCCATTGAGATAATGGCTACAGCCCATGCATTTGACGCACTGGTCATGATACCCAACTGCGACAAAATCGTTCCGGGTATGCTGATGGCCGCTGCCCGACTTGATCTGCCAACCATCTTTATCAGCGGCGGACCCATGCTGGCAGGTGAACACCCCGGGAAAAAAGGAGAAAAAATTGATCTGATTACTGTTTTTGAGTCTGTGGGCGCTGTTCTTTCCGGGAAAATGACGGAAAATGAGCTGGCAGCCATTGAAGAAGCCGCCTGCCCCACCTGCGGCTCATGTGCCGGAATGTTTACAGCAAATTCCATGAACTGCCTCACCGAAGTCATTGGCATGGGGTTGCCGGGAAACGGCACCATCCCGGCAGTCATGGCTGCCAGGATCCGGCTGGCAAAAGAGGCCGGCATGGAAATCATGAATCTTTATGAAAAAAATATTACGCCGAGAAAAATCATGTCCCTGGATGCCTTCCAGAATGCACTGGTAGTGGATATGGCCCTTGGATGTTCTACCAATACCGTGCTTCATCTTCCCGCAATTGCAAAAGAGGCCGGTGTGGCCATTGATCTGAACATGATTAATGAAATCAGCATAAAAACACCTCATCTGTGCGCCTTAAGTCCGGGAGGCAGCCACCGCATTGAAGATTTAAACAGCGCCGGCGGTATCAGTGCGGTTACGAAAGAACTTGCTGGTGCAGGGTTGATTAACACCGGCTGTATTACGGTATCCGGCAAAACAGTCGGTGAAAATATTGAACGGGCAAGGATTTCAGACAATGAAGTCATCCGTTCTGTAAGTGCGCCATACCACGAACAAGGCGGACTGGCTGTGTTATTCGGAAATCTGGCGCCGGACGGGTGTGTGGTCAAACAGTCTGCCGTACGCGACGAAATGCTCCGCCATGAAGGACCTGCACGAGTTTTTAATTCAGAAGAAGAGGCATCTGGTGCCATTATGAATGAGAAGATAAAAAAAGGAGATGTTGTGGTCATTCGCTATGAAGGCCCGCAAGGCGGACCCGGCATGCGGGAAATGCTGACCCCCACATCGGCTATTGCCGGGATGGACATGGATGCTCATGTTGCCCTTATTACAGACGGCAGATTTTCCGGCGGCACCAGGGGCGCTGCCATAGGCCATGTATCACCGGAAGCCATGCAGAAAGGAACCATTGCAATTGTTGAAGAAGGGGATATGATTGCCATCAATATCCCTGACAAAAAACTGACGCTGAATGTATCTGAAGAAGAGATAAACAAACGCCTGGCAGAATGGACCCAGCCTGAGCCGAAGATTAAAAGCGGATATATGGCAAGGTATGCGCGAATGGTATCTTCTGCCAGTGAAGGAGCAGTGTTTAAATAATACAATTTAAGAAAAGGAAATCAGTTAATGGAACTCACAGGCGCACAAATCCTCATGAAAGCCCTGAAGGAAGAAGGGGTTGATACAATTTTCGGGTATCCCGGCGGTGCCGCGATAGATATCTATGATGAACTTTCAAGAACCGATATCCGGCATATCCTTGTCCGCCATGAGCAGGGAGCGGTTCACGCTGCCGACAGTTATGCCAGGGCCGGCGGTAAAGTGGGTGTCTGCCTTGTCACATCAGGCCCGGGTGCAACCAATACCGTAACCGGTATTGCATCTGCCAATATGGATTCAATCCCCATTGTGGTTATTACCGGCCAGGTGCCGTCCCATCTTATCGGAAACGACGCCTTCCAGGAAGTGGACATTGTGGGAATAACCCGACCGTGTACAAAGCATAATTATCTGGTAAAAAATATTGAGGATCTGGCCCGAACCGTCAAGGAGGCATTTTATATCGCCCAAACCGGGCGCCCGGGGCCTGTTTTAATCGATATCCCCAAAAATATCCAGACGGCAAAAACCTTATATAATAGGCAAAAACCGGTTGCACTGAAATCATACCGCCCCACATACGACCCCAATATGAAGCAGTTGAGCAAGGTCATTGGACTGGTAATGGCATCTGAACGGCCTGTTGTTTTTGCCGGTGGCGGCGTTATTCTTTCAAAAGGCTCAGCCGAACTTACCGAATTTGCTCAAAGGGCTCAGATTCCGGTTACCTGTTCGCTTATGGGACTGGGGGCGTTCCCGGGCACTGATCCTTTGTGGCTTGGCATGCCAGGTATGCACGGCACTTACAGGGCAAACATGTCGATTGGTGAAAGCGATCTTATAATTGCTGCCGGCGTCCGTTTTGATGATCGGGTCACCGGAAAAATAGAAACATTTGCCCCAAAGGCCAAAATTGTTCACATTGACATTGATCCCTCATCCATTCATAAGAATGTTCAGGTGGCTGTACCTGTTGTCGGGGATTGCAAAAAAAGCCTCGGCCTGTTGAACCACCTGCTGGATAAAAAAAACCTGAAGGATATTCCAGGGAAAAGGGCCGCATGGCTGGACCAGATCCGTCAATGGAAGGAAACAACACCGCTGGCATACCACCAGAAAGATACAATCAAGCCGCAGCATGTTGTCAAAACGCTGTATGAATTGACAAAGGGTGAGGCGATTATTACAACAGAAGTGGGCCAGAATCAGATGTGGGCGGCCCAGTATTACCATTTTGACAGACCGAATCATTTTATTACGTCCGGCGGTCTGGGCGTTATGGGATTCGGGCTGCCAGCCGCCATCGGCGCTCAGGTGGCCTGCCCGGACAAACTGGTCATCGATATTGCCGGCGACGGCAGTATCCAGATGAACATCCAGGAAATGGCAACCGCGGTTCAATATAATCTCCCGGTAAAAATTGTCATTTTAAACAACGGGTATCTGGGGATGGTAAGGCAATGGCAGGAACTGTTTTACGACAAATGCTATTCCTGTACGGATATGTCGCATGCGCCTGATTTTGTCAAACTGGCAGAAGCTTTTGGTGCAGTGGGATTGAGGGCCACGCATCCGGATGAAGTTATTCCCGTGCTGACGGAAGGACTGGCATCCCCTCAAACCGTTATCATGGAATTTATTGTTGAAAGAGAAGAAGGTGTTTATCCCATGGTCCCGGCCGGAGCTTCCATTACAGAGATGCTCCTGGTTTAACTAGTGTCCATCCAGAAATTGGACAAAATAGCCATTTCTGGATAGACACTAACTAAATGTTGATAGCCGCTGAATAACGGCCATATAAAAAGGACTTAAGCAATGAATGAAGAAAAAAATGTTTTATCCATACTTGTAGACAACCAGCCCGGGGTACTTTCAAGGATAGTCGGTCTATTCAGCGGCAGGGGATATAATATTGAAAGCCTGTGTGTAGCGGAAACCGCTGAGGCCGGAATTTCACGAATTACCATGGTTACAAAAGCGAATAAACCGGTTGTGGAGCAGATAAAAAAACAGCTCCACAAGCTCATCAATGTAATGAAGGTAAACGATCTAACCGACACCAAATACGTTCAACGGGAGCTTGCCCTGATCAAAGTCAATGCAAAACCGGAACATCGTGCGGAAATTTTAAGGATTGTTGATATCTTCAGATGCAGTGTGGTTGATGTGGGACCGGATCACTACACGCTGGAGGTTACCGGGACAGAAGACAAGCTGGCAGCCCTGTGCGGCCTGCTCAAACCCATTGGTATAAAAGAGGTGGTGCGCACAGGAAATATTGCCATGTGCCGGGAGGTTCAATAAATTGTTTTTTTATATACATTTAAATAAAGAAGGAGAAAAAAATGCCGAAAATTGATTTTGGAGGAGTCATTGAAGATGTTGTAACATCAGAGGAGTTCTCCCTGGAAAAAGCAAGAAAAGTGCTTAAAGATGAAACCATCGTAGTTCTGGGATATGGAGTTCAGGGACCGGCCCAGGCCCTGAATATGAAGGATAACGGATTTAATGTTATTATCGGCCAGCTGGAAGGGGATGAGTACTGGGATAAGGCGGTCTCCGACGGTTTTGTTCCCGGCGAAACTCTTTTTCCCATTGAAGAAGCGGCCAAAAAAGGAACCATTATCCAGGTACTGCTTTCCGATGCCGGCCAAAAAGCAACATGGCCCACAGTAAAAAAATGCCTGAATGAGGGAGATGCACTTTATTTTTCCCATGGATTTTCCATTGTCTATAAGGAACAGACAGGCATCATTCCGCCGGACAACGTTGATGTTATCCTGGTAGCGCCCAAAGGATCAGGGACAAATGTACGAAGAAACTTTATAGACGGCAGCGGCATAAATTCCAGTTATGCGATTTTTCAGGATTTTACCGGCCGGGCAACCGACAGGGCACTTGCCCTGGGCATTGCCATTGGCTCAGGATATCTGTTCCCGACTACGTTTCAGGATGAAGTTTACAGTGATCTGACCGGCGAGCGCGGCGTTCTGATGGGATGCCTGGCAGGGACCATGGAAGCCCAGTACAATGTCCTCCGGAAAAACGGACACAGCCCCAGTGAAGCGTTCAATGAAACCGTGGAAGAATTGACTCAGAGCCTGATCCGCCTTGTGGCTGAAAACGGCATGGACTGGATGTTCTCCAACTGCAGCATCACCGCTCAAAGAGGCGCCCTCGACTGGGCACCAAAATTCCGGAATGCAGTGGCCCCTGTTTTTGACGAACTGTATGAAAAAGTTAAAAACGGAACTGAAACCCAGAGGGTTTTAGATGTCTGTGGTGCACCGAATTACAAGGAAAAACTGACCGAAGAATTAAATGAAATGAAAAATTCCGAAATGTGGAAAGCCGGCGCTGCGGTCAGGGCATTACGGCCTGAAAATCGGAAAAAATAAATTACAGCCTTGAGTCGGGAGTGTGGGGTATTCTGCCAATTGTTAAAATTCCATTTTATTCACCCTCACCCCGACCCTCTCCCATCAAGGGAGAGGGAGATTTTTGACTTTTTACCCGATCATCAATTTTAACAGAATACATTATTTCAGACTCTTGACTCAGGATGCTTTTAACTGCCGAATGGCGGTTGACAGGAAAAAAATATGAAACCGGTCCTCATATATGATACAACTTTAAGAGATGGAACCCAGGGTGAAAACATCAGTTTTACTGCTGAAGAAAAAATTAAAATAGCAAAAAAACTGGATGATTTAGGCATCCATTATATTGAAGGGGGCTGGCCGGGTTCCAATCCCAGAGACATGAAATTTTTTGAGCTGGCAAAAAATGTTACGTTTAACAATGCCCGGCTCACGGCGTTTGGATCAACACGCAGACCCGGAATTGAACCGGAAGCAGATAAAAATCTGGAGGCGCTCCTTAAAAGCGACACACCATGCGTTACCATCTTCGGGAAAACATGGGATTTGCACGTTGAACAGGTGATGGAAAATACCCTTGAAGAAAACCTTGCCATGATTACAGATTCGGTTTCATTTCTGAAAAAAAATGACCGTGAAGTCATTTTTGATGCCGAGCATTTTTTCGACGGGTATAAGGGAAACAGGGACTATGCCATCCAGACCCTTTGTGCGGCTGTTGACGGAGGGGCGGATATGCTTGTTCTCTGTGACACAAACGGCGGCACCCTGCCATTTGAAATAGAAACCGGTTTTAATGATGCGCGGAATGCCTTAAAAAAAATATACGGCACAGGACCGGATGCATCCAGGGTCCGCATTGGTATCCACACCCATAATGACGCCGGCATGGCGGCAGCCAATTCCATAATGGCTGTACGGGCGGGTGCGGTAATGGTTCAGGGGACTATAAACGGGTATGGTGAGCGGTGCGGTAATGCCGACCTCACAACCCTTATCCCGGTATTGTGCATAAAAATGGATTGCCCGTGTATTTCAGCAAAAAACCTGAGGAATCTGAGGAATCTATCCCGGTTTGTGAGTGAAACCGCAAACATGATTCCACAGAACAACAGACCCTTTACAGGAAAAAGCGCATTTGCCCATAAAGGCGGAATTCATGTGAGTGCCATCATGAAGGTGCCGGTAGCCTATGAGCATATTAATCCTGAATCAGTGGGCAATACCCGACGGGTTCTCATGTCTGATCTTGGCGGAAAAAGCAATGTGGCGTACAAGGCCAGGGAGCTTGGCATTGAACTGGGTGTTGATGAAAAAAACAGCCGGAAAATTGTTTCTGAAATCAAGCGTCTTGAACAGGAAGGATACCAGTTTGAAGTGGCGGACGGCTCATTTAAAATCCTGATGGATAAATTTACAGATCAGTTCAAACCGGTTTTTGAACTGGAACACTTCAGGGTATCAATTGAAAAGGATAAGGACAGACCCTGCTTCTCCCATGCAACGATAAAAATATCCGTGGACGGCAGGAAAGAGATTACTGCTGCTGAAGGAGAAGGCCCGGTAAGTGCACTTGACAATGCCTTGCGCAAAGCTTTAGGAAAATTCTATCAGGATCAGCTGGATGCCATGCATCTGGTTGACTTTAAGGTAAGGGTAATAGATGCAAGAGAAGGGACGTCTGCCAAAGTCCGTGTATTGATCGAGTCAAGAGATGAAAAGCATATCTGGAGCACCATAGGCGTTTCCGAAGATATTATTGAAGCCAGCTGGCGAGCCCTGGCAGACAGTTTCCAGTATAAACTGTCAAGAGAGACGTATTGATAAAAACATATTATTTTGGAGTAAGCCATGAGTGATAAAGTCATCATATTTGATACAACATTGAGAGATGGGGAACAGTCCCCGGGCGCCAGCATGAATACAGCAGAAAAACTGAGGCTGGCATCCCAGCTTGAAGACCTTGGGGTGGATGTCATAGAGGCAGGATTTCCGGCTGCATCAGATGGTGATTTTGAAGCGGTTTCAAAAATCGCTCAAAAACTGACCCGATGCGAGGTTGCGGGACTCTGCCGGACTGCCAAAAAAGATATCGACAAGGCATGGGGCGCTGTTCAACATGCTGCAAAGCCTCGAATTCATACTTTTATTGCCACCTCTGACATTCACATGAAATACAAGCTGAACATGTCCAGGGAAAAAGTGGTAAAAACTGCGATTGAAGCTGTTCAGTACGCCAAGTCATTTACCGGCAGTGTGGAATTCTCTGCTGAAGACGGTTCCCGAACCGACCGGGATTTCCTGTGCGAAATATTCGGGGCCGCCATTTCCGCCGGCGCCACCACGGTAAATCTTCCGGATACGGTAGGTTACGCCATCCCCGAGGAATTTTCCGCCCTTGTAAAATACGTCATGACCCATACTCCCGGTATTGACAGGGCAGTCCTGAGCGTTCACTGCCACAATGATCTGGGACTGGCTACTTCCAACACCCTGGCGGCCATCAGTGCAGGGGCCAGGCAGGCGGAAGTGACCATCAACGGCATTGGCGAACGGGCCGGCAACACCTCCCTGGAAGAAGTAGTCATGTCTTTGAAAACACGGCCCAACTTTTTTCCCATGACCACCAATATTGATACGACCCGGATTTATCCGTTAAGCCGTCTGGTCAGCATGATTACCGGTATCATAGTCCAGCCGAACAAAGCCATTGTCGGTGCCAATGCATTTGCCCACGAAGCCGGCATTCACCAGGACGGTGTCCTGAAAAATCCCATGACATACGAAATCATGCGGCCGGAAACCATCGGACTGGCCAGCAACAAGCTCATCCTCGGCAAACACTCAGGCAGGCATGCCCTGCATTCTCACCTGAAAGAGATGGGATACGACCTGGCGGATGACGAGTTAATGGCGGTTTTCATTAAATTTAAGGAACTGGCCGACAAGAAAAAACATGTGCTGGATGAGGACCTGGAATCCCTTGTGACCGAAGAAGTTTTACGAACACCGGATATTTTTAAACTGGAATACATCCAGGTCACCAGCGGCAACACAGTGATGCCCACGGCAAGTGTCAGGTTGATCATAAATGAACGACCGGTAAAAGATTCGGGCCACGGAAACGGGCCCATTGATGCGGCATACAATACCATTGCCAAACTAACCGGAACGGAATCCGAGCTTTTACGATTTTCAGTCACCGCGCTTTCCGGCGGGACCGACTCCCAGGGTGAGGTAACTGTCCGCTTAAGGGAAAACGGCCTTATAGCCCTGGGCAGAGGTGCGGACCCGGATATCATCACCGCCAGCGCAAAAGCTTACATCAACGGGCTGAACAGGCTGGAATATCTGAAGAGAAATCCTGTTAATACACATGAAGTGGTATAAGAGGACAACAACCATATATGAAATTGACTTTCCCCTTCAGGAACATTTATAATGCATATTATTTTGATGCTTCTCACGCTCACTGATTTCAAGTTTTTTTGATTCAATCCAGCGACTTAAGGATGACTGTTATGCTGAACATTACCGGCAGAAAAAAGATGGAAGAACGGTTGAAACAGAATCTTGAAGAGCTGGAAAAGGCAAACCGTCAAATTATCGAACAGCAGAAAACGGTAATCGAAGAAGAACGCCTTAAAGTGCTTTTGCAGATGGCGGGTGCCACCGCGCATGAAATGAATCAGCCGTTAATGGCGTTGTTGGGATATATTGAATTGATGTCCATCCACAAAAACAATAAGGAAAAAATGGACCAGTATATCACTAAAGTGGAAAATTCCGGCCGCAGGCTGGCAGATATTGTGAAAAAGATTCAAATGATCCGTCATGATGAAGTAAAATCCTATCCGGGAGATTCCACAATCCTGAATTTAGATCAACCCATCAATATCCTTTCAATAGAAGACAACGACCATGATTACTCCAGGATTCAAACAATTTTAATACAAATTGGAAACATAGATATTTTTCGTGCAAGAGATATTGATGAGGTTTTTCGTATCATATCCGATCATCAGCTGGATATCATTTTTCTTGACCACTTTCTACCCTCATGCACGGGACTCGATTTGCTACATCAGATGAAGGATAAAGGTATTGAAACACCTGTCGTATTTATAACCGGAAGCGGGGATGAAACAGTTGCGTCCAAAGCCATCCAGGCAGGTGCTTATGAATACATTCCAAAAACCAGTGTAAGCATTAAATCAATTTCCCGTGTCATCTATAGTACCATGGAAAAATATAGACTTAAGAATGAAGTAAAGCAGGCCATGGCAAAAATGGCAAAAATGTCAACCAAAGATGCACTGACAGGTCTTTATAACCGCCGTTATTTCATGGAAATCTGCGACCGTGAAACATCCGGTGTCCAGCGATATAAAAGCAGCCTGGTGTTGTGTTTAATGGACCTGGATCATTTTAAAAACATTAACGATACTTATGGACATCAATGCGGGGACGAAGTCCTCAAAATATTTTCCGAACTGGTACTTGAAAGTATTCGGAAAAGTGACATTGCCTGCAGATACGGCGGCGAAGAATTTGCTGTGCTTTTTCCGCATACAGCCATCAAGGACGCGCTCTCCATGTGTGAGCGCTTTAGAAAAACGATCGCAAACCATCCCATACCCTATAATGAGGCGACAGTGAATGTGACTGTCAGCATGGGGCTTGCCCCTTTTTATCCTGATACCGATTCATTTTCCAGTGTTATCCATAAGGCGGATAAGGCGCTTAACCGGGCAAAAAAAGAGGGGCACAACAGAATTGTTGCAATGTAATGTGAATTGCATTAAAAACCGGATTAAAATTTAAACCGTACACCTGACATTAACATATAGACGTCATGATCCAGTGAGCGGGTATCGAATTCTTCTTCCTCAAAGCCGAACGTTACAATGGCTGATACAGCAAGCTCCACCGATTGTGTTATGTTCCATCCGATTCCCAGAGACGGCTGAATTTTATTTGAATCCGGGGCAATCGGGCTGATCCCTTCACCCTTTGTACCACAGGCGCCATAGACAAGACCGCCCCAGAGCGTGAATTCATTGCTCAGCAAATACTCAACACCCAGACCGAGAACCAATCCGTCTTTGTAGTTTGTCGCGGCGCTTTGTGTGAAGCCCCCGGTTGTCACGTCAATTGTGTCCAGTTTTTCCCACGGGATATATGTATATGAAAGACTGAGCGTAAGATCAGGAAGAGGCTTATAACCGAATCCAACTGAAAACATATAGGGAATGTTGAACGCAACCTCTGAATCATATTTGATGCCGTTCACTTTTGAATCGCCGTCCATTTCCGCGTCAATTTCACTCCGCACAAACAAGCCCAGGCTGAATTCCGCTGACGGTTTGTACATCATCCCCACACTGTATCCGTATCCGGCCAGCCCACTGTATTCCGTTTCCACCTCGGTATAATTACCTGGAGTTATTTCCTGCAGCGATGTGCTGCCCATATTTCCTGTATAAAGTGAAATACTTGCCCCCAGAGATAATTCAGGAGAGATTTTATACGCGGCAGCAGTTGTGAGTGGTGAAAGCCCCATATAGGATTCCAGATCATAGCCGGAATTCTGGAAATTATCATATTCCACACCGCCTCCGGCAAAGGACACATAATACCCGACCCCGATCGCCCACTTTTCAAATGTCCTGGCAAGAAAAAAACCCGGGATATGAAAATTCGTACTGCTTTTATCCGTCATTGAATCTTCAACATATTTTGTTTTTGAAACCCCGGAAAGGACGTATGCCTCTCCATACCAGGTACCTGTTTCATTAAACGCCAGGCCGCCTGGATTATGGTGAACAGCAGACGCATCATCGGCAACACCTGTAAAGGAACAGGCCATTGCAGTTGCTTTTATCCCGATAGCATGGTTTTCAATAGCCGCGCCCATGGCATTGCCGGGCAAGTTGATGCAAATTAGTATACCAATTATGACGACAGAAAAAGCTGATTGGTTCATAAAGAGTCCCCGGTAACGGTTTCAGGTAGCCTTTCGAAGTTGATTACGTTACTTGTGGGCTCCTTTGTGAGTCTTTTCGTTAACCAGATTCAGCCATTTCTTCACCTGTTTGTCAAACACTTTTTCCGCTATACAATCGTTTCAAGCCGTTTTGCCGCTGCCGCCCTTGCCGGTTATCGCTATGGTCTTTCCTTTTTTTGTTCGGTTTTAGTGTTTTCCATACTGCCTGGTTCACTCCTTCGATGTTATGCTGTCATTTCTTTTGCAAACGTTCGTGCTCGTTCAATTCGAGATGCATCCGGCTGCCCTTTGCTGGTGGCACCTGCTTCTCCCAGAATACGGGATTCAGCATCATCACTGCTGATCATCATTTCGAGCAAATAATCGGCAACCTCGCCCTGACAATTGAATATGCCCGCCACTTCCGATCCGGCAGCTGCTTCGCGACAGTTTTCGATCCACCGGGGAAGTTTTTCAAAATCCTCAGACACTGCATGGGTTGTAAATAAAGCAACCTTTCTGTTTTTACATTGGTTTTCCAAAAAATCCTTTGCCGCCTGGGCCGGTGCAAACGCCTGCATGGGGAAGCCGACGAATATCAAATCACAATCATTGACATTGTCGATTTCAGCAAATTGCTTAATATCCTTTTCCCATTGGATTTCTTCGTAGATCGCCTCTGCAACCTTCTTTGTATTTCCTGTTTCGGAATAGTACGCAACCAGAGCTTTCATTCATTTTCCTCCTTTGGTTTG
>JAUXDD010000104.1 GCA_030618465.1 Desulfobacteraceae bacterium | reverse complement strand
TGGGAATCTCCTTTTTCATTTTTCTGCCGAGGTCTTTTAAGCGAAAAGGTCCTTCTTTAAGAAGATTTAAAACTTCTTTTTCCACTACCGTGGTTAAATTTGTCTCAAGAGCTTTCTTGCCTTTCTTTGAAATGAAAATCGTGATATAATCGTAAATATTCAAACCACCCGGAAGGGCGCACTTTATGACTTCTCCAACAGGATATATATAATAGTCTGCAATCCAAATGAAAAAAGGTATCATGGCCGAAGGGAAAAGAGGTTCATCATCAAGAACATCCAGGATAAGTTTTATTTCCTTTAGGTCTGTTTTCTCAATTTTATTCAGGATATATCCAGTAACTCTCCGTCTCCTGAATGGAACGAGAACCCTTTTCCCTGTTACGGCAAAAGGAAAAAGAGATTCAGGGACGGCGTACGTATAAGTATTATACACAGGAAGGCCTACCGCTACATCTATATATGTTAAATTGTCCGTCATTGAGTAGTCATTAGCTTTTTGAAATTAGGTTGTTTTCGGCAGGCACATCCGAATTGGGTTCTTTCAATTTGTTGGCAAAGCAGATGAAGATTTTTGCTAAAAACGCTTTTTCCTTGACACATAAGGCGCCTTTTTTTACCTTATAGCAAATATATTTCCTGTTAATACTAATAATTATTGCCAGACGGCTTATGATTGATTATAATAAAATTTTGGTGCCATCTATATAAGGGAGGTTTATATGCATAAAATCGTAAAACAATCCACGGCTTTCTTTCTGATTGCGGCCCTTTTATTTGTTCCATTCGGCTCTTCAGCCATAGCGAGCGTTGATTTTGAAAAAAAAGATCCCAGTGCAGGCGCCATGGTCGCCGATTTTGTTTTAGTCAGACCTGTTGCGATTGTTGCACTGGTGGTCGCTTCAGCTTTCTTTGTTGTAACTCTTCCATTTTCTGCTATTGGTGGAAATGTCAAGGCAGCAGCAAAGAGCCTGGTTGTAAAGCCTGCAAAATATTCCTTTGTAAGGCCCCTGGGAGAATTTTAGCGTTTTTATTTAATGGGTTCGTAAAAAATCGAACTTAACCCCGCCATGGCGGGATCGCCTTCCCCCGTTCATAATGTAAGGGATCTTTGACTTAACCTTGAAAGACCCTTGCAAAACGGCACTTTTCGAAGGTCTCCTTGAATCCAGCTGCAAGCGGAAAACGTTTTTAAGCTGGTTCACTAATAATGAAAATCAAACTAAATCTTTCCCGGCATTGTATTGAGACGGAAACAAAAAGACTATATAATCAATCTGTTTTAAAATATTTCAAAGCAGACGATAAAGATAATATTGAAAAACAGATAGAAATCCTGCAACACGCCCTGCAAACCCTTGATTTTGGAAAGTTAAGAAGCACTTATCCCGAACTTACCGGTCATTGCGATGATCATGTTGAGCTAACCATTAATGATAAAAATCAAATCATTATTCTAATCAACGGAAAGAATATCTGAAATCATAAAAAAAGGCCCGGTATAAATACCCGGGCCTTTTTTATATAGCATTATTTATTACGCTATTAGAACAGTCCTGTTACCTTACCGGTATCGGTTTCCACATCAATTCTTCTAAAAGCCGGATTTGAACTGGTACCAGGCATCAGACTGATGGTTCCGGCGCAGGGGCACAGAAATTTTGCACCTGAATAGATCAAGATGTCCTGGATGGGCAGAGTCCAGCCCTTGGGTACACCCTTTAAGACAGGATCGTGGGTGAGGCTCAGATGAGTCTTCACCATCATGGTAGCAAAATCATCATATTTAGAGTCAGCCTCAAGCATCTTGGCCTTTGATTCGGCCTCCGAACTCCATGAAACGCCATCGGCACCATAGACTTCTTTGGCAATCATTTCAACGCGATCCCGCAGTTTCATTTCAAGGGGATACAGAAATTTGAATTCATTCTCCTCGTTACATGCATCGATGACTGCATCTGCAAATTCGAGAGCACCATCACCGCCAAGCTCCCAGTGCTTAGACTCGGCACAGCGAGCGCCTGCTGCTTCAGCGGCTTTTCGTACAACGGCACATTCTGCGTCCGTATCTGTGTAAAAACGATTTATACACACAACCGGGTTGATCCCTGCTTTGCGGATGGTATTGATATGATGGACCATGTTTGCACAACCCTTTTCCACAAGTTCCAGATTCTCTTTAGTATATGAATCATCCAATGCAATACCGGCTACAACCTTCGGGCCGCCGCCGTGCATCTTGAGTGCGCGTATGGTAGATGTCAAAACAGATACATGGGGTTTTAATCCGCTGAAACGGCATTTTACATTCCAGAATTTTTCAAACCCTATGTCCGCCGCAAACCCGCTTTCAGTAACATGATAGTCAAACAGTTTAAGGCCTACACGGTCTGCAATAATTGAAGACTGGCCCACAGCAATATTTGCAAATGGTCCCGCATGAACCATGCATGGATTGTATTCGGCTGTACACATCAAAGTCGGATTAATGGTATTACGCATAAAGGCGGTCATAGCATTACCGACTTCCAGATCACCGGTGGTCACAGGTTTGCCGCTCTTGTCAAATGCAACGGTAATGTCATTAAGCCGTTTTTTCAAATCAGCCAGATCCCTGATAACAGCCAGAATCGCCATACATTCTGAACCTACGGCAATACCGAATTTTGACTGCATGGTAAAACCGTCAAATCTGCCGCCAATACCGATAATGATATTTCTTAATGCCTGGGCACAGAAGTCCATAATCCAGCCAAGCTCCACACGGGTAGGATCAATATCCAGACGACGCATTCCGGTTAGCCGCTTTAACTGTTCGTCATTGTAGTTTCTCTCATGCTGCATACGGGAGGTCATGGCGATCATGGCCAGGTTATGCGCATTCATGATGTCATTGATGTCGCCGGTTAGACCCAGAGAAAATTCAGTCATGGGAATCAGCAGGGAGTTTCCGCCTCCGGCTGCAGTACCCTTAACGTTCATTGTGGGGCCGCCTGAAGGCTGCCTGAGAGCGCCGCCAACATTTTTGCCGCGTTTCCCGAGACCTTCCATCAGACCACAGGAAGTAGTGCTTTTACCTTCTCCCAGTGGTGTCGGAGTAATGGCGGTTACTTCAATGTATTTTCCATCCGGTTTGTCTTTTAAACGTTCATTAATCTTTAAAAAGTCGAGTTTGGCCAGTCTGCCCATGGGAAGCATTTCATCTTTTTTCAGCCCGAGTTTTTCTCTCCATTCATCAGGCGTCGGCATGTTTTTTTCCGCTTCTTCGGAGATCTGCCAGTCCTTCATGTTAACTGCATCATAAGACATATTTAAATCCTCCTTTATAAAAATGATTTAGATTCTCTGACACGGCAACACCTGCCGTGTGACAAAATTTTCAAGGGAATAAAAAATTATTAAGTAAATTATTACCTGCAATTGCAGCAGGCATAATCATATAAATAAATTAGTTCCTTTATCATGCGAATTCTGATTTATCAAGTCCCCTTTTGCATTTGGGTATAATTAAAAGTGTTGGCCAGTCAGCCTGTTTGCCGGTTGGCCTGTTAAATAAGGTGGTTGTTATATCTTTATTTAAATAATAATCACTTTGAATTGTAGAACTGGTTCAACTTATAATAAAATCCTTGTATTTCCATCAGCCTGTCATGGGATCCGGTCTCAATTATTCTTCCTTTGTTCAGCACCATAATTTTGTCGGCATTTCTGGCAGTACTCAGTCTATGGGCTATAATAATGGATGTTCGTGTCTGCATTAAGTTGAAAAGAGCTTTCTGGATAATCTGCTCGGACCCGGAATCAATATAGGATGTGGCTTCATCAAGAATAATAAGATCAGGATTCTGTGCGATGGCCCGCGCCATTGATATCAGCTGGCGCTGGCCGCTTGACAGTTGTGTTACACCCTCGGAAAGTACAGTATGGATACCATCCGGAAGCGTTTCAATAAACGATTTGCAGTATGATACACTCAGAATATTCTCCAGTTCAGATTCTGAGATATCTGGTTTTCCAAAGACAATATTGTCATAAACGGTTCCGGAAAAAAGAAAGGGATCCTGCATGACCAGTGCCATTTTTGAACGTATGATTGCCGATTCATACTCCCTGATATCCACATTGTTTAATAAAACACTGCCGGATGTTGGATCGTAAAATCTTACAATGAGGTTAATCAGCGAGGTTTTACCGGCACCTGTGGGACCCACAACAGCAACAGACTCTCCTGGTTGTATGGTAAAGGAAATGTTTTTCAGTACGGGTTCATCCGGCATATAAGAAAAAGAGACATCCTTAAATTCCAGTTCTGATATCTGTTTAAGCTCCGGCAGTTGAGTTTTTACCGATTCAGGTATGATGTCCCTGGAATCCAGAATTAAAAAAATTCTCTCCGCTGAAGCCATGGCATTCTGCATAATATTATGTTTTTCAGCAATATCTCTTATCGGTCGAAAAAACATTTTCACATAAGAAATAAAAGCGATCAATGACCCGAGACTTATATTTTGCGAAATAACGCTGCCGCCACCGTAAAAAATTACAATTGCAAGCGCAGCAGATCCGAGAAGTTCAATTACCGGCATAAATACGGCAAAGACCTGGACCTGTTTTATGCCTGCAATATAATTTTCATGATTCAGTTGTTTAAAACGCCGGTAGTTTTCATTTTCTTTCCTGAAAAGTTGAATGATCCGGATACCCTCGATTGTTTCTGAAAACTTTGAATTTATTTCAGCGACCTTGATTCTCAGCACCCTGTAAACATCACGGGCAATACCGGCAAAATAAAAAGATGCAAACACAACAAAAGGGAGTAAGGTAAACGTAATGAAAGTAAGTTTCGGGTTTATTGAAATCAATAAAACGGTAATGCCGGCAAGAAGAAAAATATCTTTAAAAACAAAAGTGATTATTGACGTGAACATTTCATGCATGTTTTGAACATCATTCGTCGCACGGGTGACAAGTCGCCCAACCGGGTTTTTAGAAAAAAATGAAACGGACAGGTCCTGGATATGTGAAAATATCCGTAATCTCATGTCGTGCATGATCATCTGTCCAGTGTATTCCATGAGAATTACCTGGATGAAGTTAAAAGCAAAACCAAGACAAACAACGGCAAAAAGAAAAACAGCAATGCCTGATACGCCGTTAAGGTCATCCTGCCTGAGAACCCTGATGTCATCTTTCGAAAGTAAATAAAGATCTTCAGTTTTTATGTAAGCTGACGCATCATCGGTTTTAAACAGGTGTTTATGTCCGGACACAATTTCCCGTACAGATTTTTTTGAAATATTCGCTTTGTAATACCCGGATTCCATTCCGTCATTATTGATTGTTCCCGTTTTTTTCTTTATTTCAAGCTGTGGGACAATATAGTTGTCTATTGCAATTTTGGTAATATAAGGGATGGAAAGGTCAATAATAGTAATCAGTACGACCATGAAAATGGAACATATGAAAAGCAGCCTGTATGGTTTTGTAAATGGGTAAAGCCTTTTGATTAACCCGGAATCATAGGCCTGGCCTAACTTTTCTTCCTCAAAATATCCCATATCATTATGCATGTGAACTCTCTTCAATCTCCTGCAAGCGACAGGTACGGGCATAATATCTGTCAGATTCCATCAGCTCTTCATGGGAACCGGCCTCTGACAGTCGTCCGTCTTTCATCACAATAATTTTATCAGCAGTCCTGACGGCTGAAAGCCTGTGGGATATAATAATAACTGTCCTTTTGCTCAGTGACTGGATTGTATCTACAATGTGCGCACCAGTTTCCGTATCCACCTGGCTTATCGGATCATCAAGAATCATTATGGGTGCGGGAAAAATAAGGGCTCTGGCAAGTGTGACCCGTTGTTTCTGACCACCGGAAAGAATAATTCCTTTTTCACCGACCATTGTGTCAAAACCATGTGGTAAGGACTTGACCGTGTCATACAGGGATGCCTTAGTAACAGCATCAATTAACATATCCTCACTGATCTGATTGTTTCCGAACGTGAGGTTGTCTCTGATCGTGCCTGAAAAGAGAAACGGCTCCTGGGGCATAAAGGCAACAGCAGACCGGAGGTCGTTAAGGGGGATATCCCGGTTGTCCACACCGTCAATAAGAATTCTGCCTTCCTGTACATCGAACAGCCTGGGAACAAGACTTACAAGTGTTGTCTTTCCTGCCCCTTGGGTGCCCACAATCCCCAGCGTCTCACCTGCCTTTATCTCAAGGTTAATACCATGCAATCCCCTGTGGTTATCCGGCATGGAATCATATGAAAATGAAATGTTTTGAAATTCAATATTGCCTGAAATTTTTTTGGGTGATTGAACAGACGTGGCATCTTTAATTTCAGGTTCGGTTTTGAGGATAATGTTTATCCTGTCAAGGGAGGCACCGCCTCTCTGGATAAGATTGGTGACCCATCCCAGTGCCATCATCGGCCAGGTTATCAGACCCTGGTAGCTGATAAAAGCGGCAAAATCACCGGGGGTAATAGTGGCCGTTATTGTCTGTCGTCCTCCAAGAAAAATAACGCCGGCAAGGCTGATATTGGTAAACATGATCATCAGGGGAAAAAAGGATCCGGTAATTTTTACCAGTTTGAGATTCATGTCAATATAATCTTCGGATATCTTTTTCACATATTCCGTTTCCACCTTTTCCCTGTTAAATACTTTGATAATACGGATACCTGCAAACCGTTCCCTGACAACTTCAGTCAAATCGGCAAATCCCCCCTGTACATTCTGGTAGTGACGGTGCATTTTTTTGCTGAAAAATCGTGCACAGAAAACAACCAGGGGCATTGGTATAAGCGCAAATGCTGTAAGTTTGATATTGATATATGCCATAAAGGCAATTGACATGGTGCCAAGAAATACGGCATCGGTTAAGGCAACCATTCCCATGCCTGTTGCCATTCGTACATGTTTGATATCGTTTGTGGCATGGGCCATCAGATTGCCGGTCGACGTTTGATTAAAATATGCAGCGTCAAGCTTCTGGATGTGATTAAATAGAATATTTCGCAGTCCTTCCTCCACCCGGTATGATGTGCCGATAAGGCATCGACGCCATCCGTATCGAAATATTCCGATAAATACGGCGATGCATACAATGTATAATGCGTAAGTAAAAAGGTGTGCGTGATCAAATTTTAATGCAGTCAGGTCATCCACAACCCATTTGATTACCCGCGGTATGAATAGCTGTAATAAATCAACAATTATCAGACATGAGAGGCCAAGGATAATCTTAAATCGATTTTCTATGAAATACGGCCGGATTAAATTGAAAGATTTCATTCAATCTTACCATTTCTTTCTCAGGAAGTTCACCAAACGTCCCCATGAGGCGATCAGTACGATGGCTATGGCAAAAATTCCAATGATTAAGGTCAAAAATACACTGATTTTTAAAATAAAAAGCAGTATCGGGATCACAACAAACAGGATTATTCCTAATAAAATTAGAGAGCCGCATCCGGTTAAAAAATCTTTTCCAAATTTTTTTCCGGTAGAGCCGCCGGTTATTTTTTTCATGGTTTCCTCTTATTCTTAATCAATATGCTATTTAGAATGTAAAAATTCAATTAGTAACGATTCTTTTTTCTCTTCTTATCATACCGACATTTTGATAAAATATATTTCCTGAAAGTAAATAACAACATATAAATACATTTAATATCAGTAAATAAACATATATATAGTTGAGATATCCTGTTCGGTATTTTATCTGTTACTCATATTGATTTATATTGACAATTGACTTCCATGAACGATAAGTTAGCAGATATTTTTGGTATTGAGTTTGTGTGATTGTCTGCTTGATGGCTTTTAATTGGATCGGATAAGTTGAAAATTTCCATTAAGCTTCAATTCGGCATTGTGTAAAGATTAAATAATAGTGAGGAAGTTGCTTATGAAAGAAGGAACCGTTAAATGGTATAACGAAAAAAAGGGTTATGGCTTTATTGAAAGTGATACAGATGGTGAAGTGTTTATGCACAGCAGCGGAATTACGGACCATGGCTTTTTTACGCTACAGAAATCGGATCGCGTTACCTATGAAACAAAAGAAACCAACCGGGGCTGTCAGGCTGTAAATGTAAGAAAAATGAAATAAAGGGAGGATGCTGTAATGGCCGAAGGTATTGTAAAGTGGTTTAATGATCAAAAAGGTTATGGTTTTATTGAACAGGAAGGTGGCCCGGATGTGTTTGTTCATCATTCAGGCATTAATTCAGAGGGATTTAAATCGTTGAATGAAGGCGACAGAGTAACATTTGATATTGAGGAGGGAAGAAAAGGACCTACAGCTGCCAATGTAGCTGTCAAATAACTCATATTTGCATGCAAGAGAATTAAATGGCACCCCACTTAGTGTCCATCCAGAAATGAGATAGTTTGTTCAATTGATCCTGACAGCTCGTTGAAAAAGGCGATTTCGAGCAGCATTCACACTTACGAATTCTTATAATAAGTAAGGAAAAAAAATGAAGAAAAAGAAACCTGTTGGCAGGAGTGTTTTTATGGTGGCAGTGATACTGGGCATTCTGGCATTTATTGCCGGACCGGCCAGTGCCGCAAAGGCAAAGAAACCCAACATCCTGGTCATCTGGGGTGATGATATCGGCCGAGCCAATCTCAGTGCCTATACCCATGGCATGATGGGGTACCAGACCCCCAACATCGACCGTGTCGCCAAAGAGGGCATGACCTTCACCGATTATTACGGCGAACAGTCCTGCACCGCAGGTCGCTCATCCTTTATCATGGGCCAGAGCGTCTTCCGTACCGGTCTTTCCAAGGTGGGACTGCCCGGCGCTAAAGAGGGCATGCAAAAAGAAGATCCCACCATTGCCGGCCTTCTCAAGGCTCAGGGTTATGCCACCGGTCAGTTCGGAAAGAATCACCTGGGTGACCGTGATGATATGCTTCCAACCAATCACGGTTTTGATGAATTTTTCGGCAACCTCTATCACCTCAACGCCGAGGAAGAACCGGAGAACGAGGACTATCCGAAGAATCCTGAATTCCACAAGAAATTTGGTCCTCGCGGTGTGATTAAGAGCTCGGTCGACGGCAAGATCGAGGATACTGGTCCGCTGACCAGGAAGCGCATGGAGACCGTCGATGACGAGACCTGCGATGCCGCCATCGACTTTATCGAACGGCAGAATAAGGCTGGCAAGCCCTGGTTTCTCTGGTGGAGCGGTACCCGCATGCACTTCCGCACCCATGTGAAGGAGAAGCTGCGTGGCATTTCCGGTCAGGATGAGTACTCGGACGGCATGGTCGAACATGACATGCACATCGGCAGGTTTCTCAAGAAACTCGATGACCTTAAGATTACAGAAAATACCATCGTCTTTTACTCCACCGACAATGGTCCGCACATGAACACCTGGCCAGATGCGGCCATGACGCCCTTCCGCGGTGAAAAAAATACCAACTGGGAAGGCGGCTGGCGGGTGCCCGCTATGGTTCGCTGGCCTGGCAAGATCAAGGCCGGTACCTGGTCCAACGAGATTATGCATCACATGGATTGGCTTCCTACCCTGCTTGCCGCCGCAGGTGATTCAAACGTCAAGAAGAAGCTCATGAAAGGCCATAAAGCAATTGGACGTAATTATAAAGTGCATCTGGACGGCTATAATTTCCTGCCTTACCTCACCGGTCAGGAAGAACATGGTCCCCGCAAGGAAATCTTCTATTTCTCAGACGACGGTGATTTGACTGCACTACGCTATCAGGATTGGAAACTGATTTTCATGGAACAGCGTGTTGAGGGAACTCTCCAGGCATGGGCGGAGCCTTTTGTGCCCCTGCGTGTACCTTTGATTTTCAACCTGCGTCGCGACCCGTATGAGCGTTCCCAGAAGACATCCAACACCTACTATGACTGGCTGTTAGATCGTGTTTATCTGCTGGTTCCGGCCCAGGCCTATGTCGGGCAATTCCTGGCGACCTTCAAGGAGTATCCGCCACGCCAGAAGGCGGCCAGCTTCAGTCTGGATAAGGTGATGGAGAAGCTGTCTGCACCAGCCTCGCATTAATAAGGAGTTGGGTTGAAAGTCGAATGACCAAAAGGTTGTTCGTTGACTTTCGGTGGAACGGTTGATACCATGCCCGGCCATGGAACCTGGAAATATAGTTGAATTTATCGATCGTCAAAGGATAACATGCGCAGTTATCCTGGAGGTCAAAAACAAAAAGCTTCGTATTCTCACCGGCAACAAACGTGAAGTCAATCTCTCTGAAAG
>JAUXDD010000272.1 GCA_030618465.1 Desulfobacteraceae bacterium | reverse complement strand
CGCGTGATGAATAAATGTACGGGTATATAATAAGAAAGGAGATCTCATGGCACAGAAGATACTGGTAATCGGCGCAGTTGCGCTTGGCCCCAAAGCGGCATGCAGGGCGAAACGGCTTTCACCTGATTCACAAATAACGTTGATTGATGAAGGGGAATTTATTTCTTATGGCGGATGCGGCATTCCCTACTATGTTTCAGGTGATGTGAGTGAATCTTCTGAACTGCGATCCACCAGTTTTCATATGGTAAGAGATGTTGATTTTTTTAAAAACGATAAGGGGATTGATGTATTAACACGAACAAAAGCGGTAAATATCAACAGAGATACGAAAACTGTTGATGTTCGGAAACCTGATGGAATGACCGATACACTGGCATATGACCAGCTTATACTTGCGACCGGCGCGGCCCCCAGAAAACTGAATATCAAGGGGTGTGATCTGGATAATGTTTTTACGGTCGCCAATATTGAAGACGCCGAAGGCATTAAGGCAAAAGTCGCTGCTCAGGAAATCGAGAAGGCGGTTATTGTGGGCGCGGGTTTTATCGGTCTGGAAATGGCGGAGGCGCTTGCGGACATGTGGGACATTGACACAACTGTGATTGAATTTTTTGATCAGATTATGCCGCGATTTGTCAGCGCCAACCTCGCGCAGATGGCTATGAGGCATATGGAAGAAAAGGGCGTAACATTTTGTCTTTCCGAAAAAGTACAGGAAATCAAGGGCGGCGCTAAAGCGGAGAAAGTGATCACAGATAAAAGGGAGATTGATGCGGATTTGGTCATTCTGGCAACCGGTGTGTCTCCCCGTTCAGAACTTGCCAAAAATGCGGGTTTAGAGGTGTCTCCAATGGGGGGTATTCGCGTGAATTTACGCATGCAGACGTCAGACCCAGATATTTATGCGGGCGGAGACTGTGTATGCGTACAGAATCTCATTACGGAAAAAGAAGCCTATTTTCCACTCGGTTCCATGGCAAACCGGCAGGGTAGAGTGATTGGCACCAATATTACCGGAGGGGACGCTGAATTTCAAGGCGCAGTGGGCAGCTTTGTGGTAAAAACTTTTGAAAATTCCCTTTCCGGAGCAGGCTTGACCATTGAGGAAGCCATCCGGGAGGGATTTGACGCTGTGAGTGTTCAGGCGGCCCAGTTTGACCGTTCCCATTTTTATCCCGATAAGGACATTATCAACCTTGAACTTGTTGTAGAGAAAAAGACAAAACGTGTTCTGGGCATTCAGGGTTACGGGCCGGCAACAGATTCAACAGTTTCACGGGTCAATGCTGTTGCGGCCATTCTAGATCAAAAACCGGCAGTGGACAGGATCAGCAATTTGGAGCTTGCCTATTCTCCGCCTTTTTCCTCTGCAATGGATATTATAAACGCGCTCGGCAATGTCGCTGAAAATATTCTTGAAGATCGGTGCGTACCGGTTGACCAGGAAGGTTTTGCCGAAATTTGGGTTGCCCGCGGAGAAAGTGATGACTATTGTGTTCTTGATTGCAGGGCTGAAGCGGATGGCAAACCATTTGAGGAAAAATACGCGCCCACATGGAAAAGCATCCCTCATGATCAGCTCAGGGCAAGGATGCAAGAGGTGCCGAAAGACAAAAAAATAATTCTTGTCTGCAATACCGGGGTCCGCTCTTATGAGGCGCAGCTTGATTTAAGGCACAGGGGAATCGGTTCCACGTTTAATCTTTCCGGCGGTATGTCTTCCCTGAAAAAATGGGGGATACGGTTTGACTGATACTGTTGTCAAGTATCAGTATCAATTAACCTCCGATTGAGGACATTTGACTGGAAATATCAGAACCGGTGTCTGAGACACTTAAATGGTGTATATACCCAGCGATATAATATTCGACATAAATGTGACGGCACATTGTTTCGGGGAAGATACAAGTCGATCCTTGTCGAAGAGGACAGCTACCTTTTGCAACTTGTAAGATACATCCACAGGAATCCTCTACGTGCCGGTATCGTGGAAAAAATTGATCATTTTCAGTGGAGCAGTCATAAGGGATATGTTTCAAAAGCAAAAAAATGGAACTGGCTGCACAGGGAATTTATATTTTCCATGCTGGCATCGAAAAAAAGCCGGGTAGGTTGGGTTAAGCGAAGCAACCCAACATTTCGTCTCATCCATCCACTACGGGAAGAATGCAGGGTAGATCGGTTTGGCAACGCAACTATTACGAACATATTATCCGAGATGAAAAATCTACTTGTGTGCCAAATCCAAACCTGCCAACCAGGTATGGGCAGTACGCACTTCAGCGCCTCCGGGATACGTTTTTTCCCTGTTCAATTCTTTTACCAGTTGAATTTTTCTGATAGATGGGAAAAATTGATCAAAGCTGGCAAAGTTCGGGCTCAAATTTGCGTCACTCCATTTAACTTCAATCATCAAATCAGGTGTTTCATTTTCAGTAATGAGAAAATCCACTTCTTTTCCATCTTTGTTTTTTATATAAAATAATTGTCTGTCTTCGCCGAAACAGTCTTCCCGGTACTGAATTTCCTTTAAAAGAGCGCATGCGACGATATTTTCCAGCTTTGCACCGGAATTCCCAGACACCTGGCCGGTATCATAGAAATAGAACTTGGGCGCTTTTAAAATTGATCTTGCAATGTTTCTGTGAAAAGGCGGAACTTTGAAAATCACATACATATTTTCAAGTATTGTCAACCATCGCTTGACCGTTTTATCTGAACACTGAAGATCCCTTGCTAATGAGCTGTAAGATACAGGGCTTCCCGCTCTTTTTTTTAAAAGTTGTATCAATGTTTCGATGGATGTGATCTGCTGGACGTTTTCCAGATCAATAAGGTCTTGCTTCAATATGATATCAAGATGGGATTTTTTCCAGCGGTTGTAAAACTGAGTACTTTTTTTTTGAAATGGCTCGGGAAATCCACCGACATTCAACATGTGATCAAGTTCTTTGGACAGGTCTTTTGGCCGGAGAATGTTTTTTATCTCTTTTAAGTCCAATGGGTGAAGTCTGAACTGAAAAAATCTTCCGGCAAGAGAATCGCCGACTTTTTTATATGTGTCCAGTTTTGCACTGCCGGTTACCAAGATTGATGGTGGGATTCCTTCAGTATCATAAACACCCTTCAGCCATGATTTCCAGTTTTTTAGTTTATGTAGTTCATCGAAAATAATCAGCGCTTTTGACCTGTCCCAGGATTTATCTATTAAGCCGAGACGATGTTCAGCGTTATCATAGTTCAGATAATCATAACTGGTTTTCAACATCCTGGACAGTGTTGTTTTACCAGCCTGTCTCGGGCCTGTCAGCAGGATTATTTTGTTATCAAGATCATTTTTTATGTTTGTTTCAAGATATCTTTTCATACTGTCTAATTTGACATATATTCCGAAAAAGTCAAGGCTTTTTCGGATTCATGTCCGAAAAAGCCAAGAT
>JAUXDD010000123.1 GCA_030618465.1 Desulfobacteraceae bacterium | reverse complement strand
GCTATGTTGGACATACGTTTATAAATCTACCAGGGAATATTATTGGGGGCACTTTGAAAATCAGCGTTAAGGCTGGCACTGAGGCTGTGGCAGACGCTGGTTTGTATTCAGATGGTTTTACCATATTGACGGGTGACCTTGAAAATATTCCGGACTTTACAGACTTTATAGAACATGATGGAATAATATATGAAAGGGAATTCGGGCAAAATGGAACTGATCCTGGGTTCTTACAGGACACTACCTGGTCTCCCAATGATTCCGGTGTGATTACTTTGGATTTGTCGGCGCTTCCCCTGATTGAGGGAGGAACTATAAACTTCATTCCCTATCTTAATTTATATCGATTTCTTCATGCAGAAGTGGAAGACGAAACTGGTGTGGATTACATGTTATTGACTATTGAAACGGCTGATGACAATGATAGTGGAGATGACGGAGGTGGTGGAGGTGGATGCTTTATAACTGTTTTGAATAGATAATATTTGCATCACCTTTATCAAAACAAATCATTTCTCATATACTAAATATTCAAGGCAGGGTGTAAAAACTCTGCCTTTTTTAATTTGATTATTGTGATTTCGAATTAATCACAGGTATGACCCAACCCCATATCGTATGTTAAAGAAAAAGATAATCAAAGGTCCGCAATACCTGTGATACGGTGATCATATCGGCAAGCAGAGTGTTTACCAGGGTGATTCAAAAAGGCAACCACCCTGGTAAAATAAATTAGCCGTAAATATTTTCAACCCACTTCATTGCTTCAACATCACTGACTTTGCCGACATTCCATCAATTTATGAATTGGCAAACATCTCATGTCCATCCCCCTGAATCAGCCAACACAATTGGTATAGACCTGACCACCCGATTAGTCTGAAATGCACCTAAAAGAAATCTGAGGCAGTTAAATCCATTTGATAGGATATCATCGGAAGTCTTTCTTAAATGACTGGCAAGAATTGAATCAGAAGCCGGTTGATGAATAAAAAAGTTAAAGGCCAACCGGATCATTCCGGTTGGCCTTTAAAGGAAAAAGATGATGAAATTATCTGAATAATAGTAAATGCAAATACCCTGCCAAAATCCGATAGTTAGGAGAAAAAATTAACGCGCTTATAAATTGTTGTAAATTAAAATAGTTACAAATGGTTCCGGTTTTGGCTTTATCGATACTGATTCATTGAATGTTAGATTTTTGTCATGAAAATGGGAAAAAGTTCAATATTTTGAACCGGTTTTTTTCGAATTTTGTAAACGTATTGTTTTAAAAGAATAAAGTTGATAAAGGCTGGTTCAATATTTTGAACTTTTCATTAACTAATTGTGGATATTGTATGTAACAAGATGAATTATAAGTATATTATAGGTTCAATATTTTGAACCTATACTTTCAAATTATATTTTTTCAGCTTCTGATTAAGTCCGCTTTTCCCGATTCCAAGTATTTTTGCTGCATGGGCCTGGATATTATTTGTAAGCTTTAATGCCCTTTCAAGCATGTTTTTTTCCACCATGGACAGGGTTTCATTTAAGGTTGCATCTTCAGGGATTCCATTGAGAGGGACCGGGGTAGTGGTATCCGGTATAAAATTTTTCGGGATATCATTTGTACCAATGTATTCCCCGGGGCAGAGGATGATAGCTCTTTCAATAACATTTTCCAGTTCCCGAATATTTCCAGGCCAGTTATAGTCGTGAAAAAGTCTTTCACATTCCTGATCCAGACCTTTAACCGGAATGTCTGAATTGCGTTCACTTGAATATTTTTTGATAAAATGATTAACAAGAAGGCGGATATCTTCATGGCGTTTCCTTAAGGGTGGCAAAATAAAATGAACAACATTTAATCGATAAAAAAGATCTTCTCTGAACCTACCGGCCACTACTTCATCTTTCAGGGTTTTATTGGTGGCAACAATAAGGCGGAAATCAACCTTAACCGGTTTGACGCCGCCAACTCTTTCAAATACTTTTTCCTGAATAACACGCAGAAGTTTTACCTGCAGATTGCGTGGGAGTTCGCCGATTTCATCAAGGAACAGGGTGCCGGTGTCGGCTATTTCAAAACGCCCTTTTTTCATGGCTACCGCTCCTGTAAACGAGCCCTTTTCATGACCAAAAAGTTCGCTTTCAAGAAGATTTTCAGAAAGCGCTGAGCAGTTTACAGCAACAAATGGTTTGTCACGCCGGGTACTGTTAAAGTGGATAGACCTCGCAACCAGCTCTTTGCCAGTGCCGCTTTCTCCTTCAACTAATAAGGAAGCCGTTGTGGGGGCAACTTTTTTTATGGTCTCGAAAACATGCAGCATGACTTCGCTTTTTCCGATAATATTTCCGAATTTATATTGTGATTCAACGGCATCGCGAAGGCGTTTGTTTTCTTTAATTACCCGGTACATGGAGACAGCCTTGCTCGCAAAAAGAACCATTTTTTCATTATCAAAGGGTTTGAGTAAATACGTGTATGCACCTTTATGCATGGCCTCAACCGCTTTGTCCACAGTGCCGTGAGCTGTCATAATTATTACGGGAATATCCGGATTGGCCTCTTTGATTTTTTTCATGAGTTCAATACCGTCCATTGAAGGCATCTTCATATCTGTAAGTACCAGATCAATATCCGCCGCGCTGAAAATTTCAAGTGCCTCTATTCCACTGTTCGCGGTTAATGTCTCAAAGCCTTCTTCCTCGAGAACGGCGCTGATTATGGGGGGATAATTTTTTTCATCGTCAACTATCAGGATTATATCCATACTTTATCACTCCGGTGTTACAGGTAGTTCAATTGTTATTTGAGTTCCCCGTACGGGCCTGTTTTCTATCATAATGATTCCATCATGAGACTCAATAATATTTTTCACTACACCAAGCCCGAGGCCGGTACCCTTGTCTTTTGTAGTAAAAAAAGGATCCCAGATCTTTTCCAGAATATCCTCAGGAATACCTTCTCCCTCATCTCCCAGATAAATGAATATACAATTTTCACTTGAACCCACAGCAACATGAATTTTTCCCCCATTCGGCATGGACTGAATGGAGTTTAAAAAAATATTTAAAAATGCCTGGTGCAGCATATCCGGATCTGCTGTAATATCTGCAAGGTTATTGCTGTAGTATTTGTTTATCTTATAACCTTTTTTTTCGATCTGGGGCGTAAGAAATGTAATGGTTTTTTCAACAATTTCAGTTATACTGCATAGCTTCAGGTCAGGGGCTTTCGGTTTTGCATAGTCGAGGAAATCAGTAATAATATCATTAAGGCGACCGGATTCTTCCACAATAATATCCGGTATCCTATCCGCTGGATCTGACATTGCCATCTTTTTTTTCAAAAGGGCGGCCGAACTGCTTATGATACCTAATGGATTGCGGATTTCATGCGAGATGCCGGCTGTCATTTCGCCAAGAGAGGCCAGATGTTTGGCGCGGTTAAGCTGTTCTTTTAATTGGATTTTTTCATGGGTACGTTTCTCAATAATATTTTCTCCTCTTTTTACCAGAAGAAGCAGCACAATAAATATCGCGCCCATGACTAAAGAGCTAGTCTGGATAACAAGTATCTGGAGTTCATAAATAGTATGCTGGTCCTCTGACAGGTCCTGAACAATTTCAACGATGCCCAGTACACGGCCGGTTATTTTCGAGAGCGATTTTTCTGCCCGAAGCGGCGCAAACGTTATTATTCTGCTTTCTTTTGGGAAGCCTAACCATATTTCCCAGAGGTTACCTCTTTGAATGAAAGTGGAAGTTGTCTGGCTCAACACAGCATTGTTATAAGCTGTGCCCCCGAATTTTTTTTTGCCGATCATACTCTTGTCAAAACTATACAGAATGGTATTGTTTGTATCGTAGATATTAACCATTTCAACCTTAAAACTGTGTAATGTGCTTCTGACTACCTTGTCCAGACGTTCAAACTGGTCTTTGTCTCTTAGTTGAATTTTTCCGTATTTTAATGCTATGGGTATTATGAACTGCGTAAACACTTGATGGTTCAGGTTTTCTACAAGCAACAGGGCATAATCCTCACTCTTTTCAAGCAGCATGGTGCGTACCCAGTAAGTGTTAAGTACGGAAAGTACAACTGCTGCTAAAAAAATAACGATCAGGCTTGTAAAAAAAAAGTACTTAACCAGTCTGAACGGTTTTGTTTTTTCCTGAAATGGCGTCAAAATAATCGATTAAATAATGATAGATGAAGCATGGCTTAGTAATTACCGGAGAATCATTAAATGTACCCTGATCATAGAATGACATATAGGGAAACACGGCCTCGAAGTCAAGGTAATAAGCCAAATATGAAATTAATAAGACAGGAAAAGGGTACTAAAACTGAAGAAAGAGGAGTCGTATCGTTATTTTTTTTATTTGAATCAAATGCCATGACACCAGATATTGAATTTTTTTATAGAAATAACACAATATGATGTAGGTTAATAAAAATTATATATAATTTGCTTGACTTATTATCAATATAGAGCAATTATGGTAATTAACATGTAGTAGTCACGGATCACTTTATCTTCTTTGTTTTCATTAAAATTCAGTTACAAATTAATCTTTATTTAATTCGGTTTCATTTAAAATGGTTGTTGTCAATTCAAGGAAATTTAAATGAGGAATAATTCCTTACACAAAATCAGAGAATCCCTCATGATGAGCAAAGCTGAACTTGCCAGAAAGGCAAATGTTTCTCCAATTACCATTTCGCGTATAGAAAAAGGTATGAAATGCCGGATGGAAACAAAACGTAAGATCATTCTGGCCCTTGGTTATAAACTTTCAGATAAAGACAAAATCTTTGGCAGGTAAATACAGATCATGATATTTGGTAAAAAATCCAGTCTTGCGGGATTAGATATTGGTTCCCGCACAATAAAAATTGGCGAGGTTGAGGAAACATCCGGCGGATATAAGCTTGCAAGGTTTGGTTCACTCGATATCGCTCCTGGTATTATCGAGGAAGATGGTATTAAAGATCCTCAAATGGTCGCTGACTCAATCAGCCAGTTGTATAAATTATTTAATATAAAGGAACGCAATGTCGCCATATCAATAGGTGGATACTCAGTCATTGTTAAAAAGATTAATGTGCAGACGATGGATGAAGAAGAACTCCAGGGTACAATTAATCTTGAAGCAGAGCAGTATATTCCTTTTGACATCAACGATGTTAATCTTGATTTTCAAATTCTTGGTCCAAACGAGCGTAATCCAAACCAGATGAGCGTCCTGCTGGTTGCTGCGAAAAAAGGTATGATTGACGACTATCTGAACGTACTTGAAATTGTCGGTCTGAATCCATGTGTAATCGATGTGGATGCGTTTGCATTGCAGAATATTTACGAAGTGAATTATGAAATCACGGATGAATTCGTTGCCCTGATAGATATAGGGGCTGCTAAGACATCGTTGAATATTTTAAAAGGTACATCTTCCGTTTTCATGAGGGATGTTTCACTCGGATGCAACCAGATAAATCATAAAATAATTTCGCAGGTTGACTGCGCTCTGGAAGAAGCCGAGGAGATTAAACTCAATGATAGTCAGGATAAGATTTCTTCTGAAGATTTAAATGAGGTCGTTTCATCCGTTGTCGCAGATTGGACAACTGAAATAAGAAGAGCGCTTGACTTCTTTTATTCTACGTATCCTGATGATCAGATAAAAAGGATCATCCTCAGCGGTGGCGGAAGCAACATTGAAGAATTCCGTAAGCTTCTGGCAGTCCAGACATCGTCAGATGTAAAAATTATCAATCCGTTTGAAAAAATTAAAGTGGAAGAAGATAAAATTGACACCTCATACCTTAACAAAATGGCACCTCAGGCTGCGATTTGTATGGGCCTTGCAATCAGAAAAGTGGATGACAAATGATACAAATTAATCTGCTGCCTTTCAGAGCAGCACGCAAAACAGAAAATATACGTCGACAGATTTCTCTCTTTTTTCTTTCTATTCTACTTGTTGGCTTAATTCTGGGTGCTGTTTTTGTCAATCAGGCCAATAAGGCTAGAAACCTTACGCGTAAGGTTAACGAAATACAGCAAAAGGTTGACGCCAAAAAGAAGGTCGCCCAAAAGGTAGATAAACTGAAAAAACAGCTCAATATTCTGAATCAAAAGACAAAGGTTATTGCCAAACTGGATAAGAATCGAAAAGACCCTCTCATTCTTCTTGATACAATGTCGGATCTGGTAATTCCGAATCGAATGTGGTTTGAAAGTCTGGTGGCAAGAGGAAATACCGTTGTTATAAAGGGAAAGGCACTGGATAATAAAACAACAGCAGACTTTATGAAAAGTGTTGAAAGGTCACCATTATTTTCAAGTGTCAGTTTAAAAGTTGTAAAGGGCAAGAAACTAAAGAGTTTTGAGGTTACCTGCAAAAAAGCGGGTAAGAAAACAGCTGCTAAAGGTAAGGCAAAGAAATAATGAAAAAATCAAATGAATCTGGTGGCGTTTTTGAATCAGTCGTAGAAAAAATCGGCGAACTGACAAAAGTTCAGAGATATGTAATATATTTCGGAACAATAATTGTCCTTGTCGTATTATTTTATTTTGTTTCATTTAATGAAAAGCAAAAGACGATATCAGAATTAAAAACAAAACATGAACGCCTGGAAAAACAGCTTGATAAAGTAACAAAAAAGGCGAAACAACTGAAGGCTGTCGAGAAGAAGATGGACGCCGCAAAAGCGCAGTTTGCAATAGTTAAACGGACTCTTCCTGAAAAAAAAGATATTCCCGATCTGCTCACAAGTATTTCACAGGCCGGCAGAGATGCGCAGCTTGAATTTCAGCTGTTTCAACCTAAAAAAGAAGTCAATAAGCAGTATTATGCTGAAATACCAGTGGCCATCAAAGTCACCGGGGGGTATCAAAATCTGGCAATTTTCTTTGACAAGGTTTCAAGACTGTCAAGGATTGTAAATATTAAAAATCTCAGTATTAAGGGTAAGGGCGGAAAAAAATTGAACACATCATGTACGGCAGTCACCTACAGATTTGTTAAACAAAAGCCAAAAAAGAAAACGAAGAAGAGACGGCGGTAAGTCATGTATAAATGTTTTATTAAAATTATCAGTATTATGTTTTTGATTTGTATGCTGGCTTTTATTGGAGGGTGTGAAAAGAAGCACGAGCCACCTCCCAAAAAAGAAGTCGTCAGCAAAAAGATATCTGTTGCGAAGAAGAAAAAGGTCTCCCAGCCTGATGGGAAAAAACAGAATGCCCTGGATGTGAAAGAAAAATCGTCCGGTATTACCGGGGATAAGGCAACTTCCCAGGAAAGTGAATCTGAAGAAGAAGATGTTTACAATCCTGAAGGGAAAATTAATCCGTTTGTTTCCACTTTAAAGACAAAACAGCTTCATGCGGTTGACGGGTCAAAAATAAAGAAGAAAAGACGCGGTCACCTTACTCCTCTTGAAAAAGTGGATATCAGCCAGTTGACACTGTTGGGCACCATTCTTGCCTCTAGCGGGAACAGGGCCATGGTGGCGGAATCAAATGGAAAAGGTTATGTGGTGACGGAAGGGACATATGTTGGAATTTATTCAGGACGAGTTGCACAGATTTTAAAAGACGAGATAATCGTTGAAGAAGAAGTTGAAAATATATTGGGTAAAATTTCTATCCGTAAAAGATCACTTAAAATAAAGAGACCTCCCGGAGAATAAAAAAAATGCGTTATTATGAAATTGCAATAGATGTTAAGAAGGTTAAAAAGATAGCTATTACCAGTTTCTTATTAATCATGGCGGCTGTCCTGGCAGGATGTGCACCAGGCACGGCTATAAAGCAGGACGAGCAAATTGCTGCAGAGGAAACACCCGCCGCCCAGCAGAAGCATATCACTGCAATACAGGTGAGTGATGGACAAGAAGATACAGTAATAACAGTAAAAGGTGATAGTCTGTTAACCTATACATCAGTGAAACAGTCGTTACCGCTGGGCCTGATTTTATATTTTCCGGATACATCTCTTGAAACAGATGAAAAAGAATTTACTCTGGATAATGATATTATCAGTTCAGTAACTGCTGCTGAACTGGTTAAGGACGGACCGTCTAAACTGTCAATTGCACTTAAAACGGACATTCCTTTTGAAATATCCAGAGATGAAGATGAGACCGGTCTTAAAATAGTGTTCAGTAAAAGTGAAGGCGTCGGTGTTGAAGAACAGGAAAATGAAGGCGTGGAAGTCATTGAGCCGGATGCTGAGGCTGGAGATATAATATCGGTGGTTCCGGCAACACAGCTGGCATCCATACAACCTGAACAGCTTGAAAATGGTATGAAAATTATCGTCCAGGCGGATGGGATGATAACGGATTATAAAACTTTTGCACTGAGCAATCCTGCCAGAATCGTTTTTGATTTAAAAGATATAAAAAGCCCGTATAAAAAAGAGCAAAAAGTGCCTGTGAATACCCAATGGGTTGAGACTATCCGTCATTTTGCCTATCCGGATAAACTCCGCATCGTACTTGATACAAATAATGACTATCTCTCCGCTTTTTCAGCAAAGCCTATTGGAAAAGGCCTTCTGATCAGTGTGGGAGAAGGAGCGGAAGAAATATTAGGAACTGAGAAAACTCCGGTTCTGGCTGCTGTAAGTGAGCCGATGCCTGATGAAGCCGTAGAGACGCTTCCTGATACTTCTGCAGAAAAGACTCCTGGTACTGACGTGGGGGCGGCAGCCGCTCCAGCCACGGTAGCGCCACCGATACCTGTCGCGGTGGTTGCCGGTGAGCCGGAAATTAAAGCTGAACCCGCACCGTCTGTTGAGGAAAGTGTTCCTGAAGCAATTACGTATTCAACACCTGCGCTGGTGAATCGGATTGATTTTTTGAGCAAAGAGGTGGGCAAATCGTCAATTATTATCGGAACCACCCGACCTGTGGAATACGATATTGTGAAATTTGATGAAAAGGGGCTTCAGCTCAATCTGTTTGATGCAAAAATTCAAGGGTTTCGTCAACGCCCGATAATTACCACACGCTTTGAAAGTGCCGTGGATCGGATTTTACCTGTATATAAGCCTTCAATG
>JAUXDD010000049.1 GCA_030618465.1 Desulfobacteraceae bacterium | reverse complement strand
GGGCATCCTCGACTTTTACTCAATTGGGGTTTCACTTACGGGCAAATCATCGGCGTGTATGGCGGGCAATTGTTTCCGGGATGAGTATTCGAATAGTATTTCCGTATCTATTCAGGGGGTATATTCAGCGTTAAGGTCATATGAAAATGATGACTATTAAGTCAATGTCATTAACTCATGCCCTTTTTCACAGAAATGATATCAGCTTAAGAAAAATGATATGAAATTTTTAGTTTATTTATTATTTTGAAGGCTGCTAAATCCCCCCCGGCCCCCCTTTACGAAAGGGGGGAGCAACACTTTTTCCCTTTCGAAAAGGGGGGAGCAACACTTTTTCCCTTTCGAAAAGGGATGAGCAACACTTTTTCCCTTTCGAAAAGGGATGAACAACACTTTTCCCTTTCGTAAAGGAGAGGGGCAACACTTCCCCCTTTTGAAAAGGGGGACCGAGGGGGATTTTATGATTGACATAAATCCTTAAGTTAACAATATTAATTGAGTATCCCCGTGAATGAATACCAAAAAAGGTTAAAAGGAAGAGAAAAGGAGAACGGTATCAAATTAAAAAAGTGGGTTAAGCATGGCGCTAAAATGTTAGTCATCGCATGGACATTAATGAAGAAAAAGACAGAGTTTGACCCGGCACATTTAAAATAAAAACATGATATACATTTTCGGCGAGAGAGTCCGAAATTCGCCTTTAGGAGCATTGAGACTTCGTGAGGGACACTCATGGGCCTCTCGCTGAATCCTCAACCTGGATAGGGAATGATGGGTAATGCCGCACAGCTCGGCATATTCCGGATAATTCGTGTCCCTATTTCACTATTTCCTATTTCTTCTATTTCCTTTTCAGCAATGCCATGTATAACGAGTATATTCTTTTATCAAACGGCATGATCATATCCAAAAAAATTGCCCCCAGGTTGAAAAATGGCGAAACAATGAGTGAAATTCCGAAGATTATCATTTGAAGAAACTTGGTGAATTGGTTTTTATTATAGCAGCTGTTCCGCACCAGGGTCGAGTAGCACAGGTATAAAATCGACACCCATGATTTTGCCGGAAAATATTCTTCTACCAGTTCCAGGTTATTTTCTTTGAACATTTCATGATATCCATACCGGCTAATATTGAAATAATTGTACGGTACCCGGTGAGACGGATAAACATCTCCCGGGCCGCTCAAGATGACATAGCCTCCGGGTTTGAGGATTCTTTCTATTTCATTTAAATGGCGCCTCGGATTTTTGACATGTTCGACAACAAAAAAACTGATGATGTTTTGAAATGAAGATGATCGAATCGGTAATTGTTCATGGGACGCATTCAGGTTCGGATAGTCTTCTGTCATAGGCATCACATTCCTGCTGGCAAGATCTTCTACTGTCAGACATTTTTCATGACCGATATAAGATAATAGACGTTTATCGTCCGGGTCCAGAAAAAGCGTTTTATCTTTAACCACCTGATCAATCCACTGTTTTGTTTTCTTTCTTACATTGATAAAACCAACGCCGCCGCCGGCAAAAATTGATGTCTGAATCATGAAATCAAGGTATTTTCTGAATACGGTATTCAATTTAAACATCATCCCTTTTTTCACGTCACTGTCATATGTTTTGACACTGACCTGAAAATCTATCATTTTTTTGATTATTGGGTATTTTTTTTCTGATTTTTTATCGGTTAGGAAGCCGTCTCTGATAATAAATTCCGCGCGTTCACCTAACTCAGGATGTTTTAATAAAGGAAGATATTGTTCTGTTTTCATTTTCTTCTCATGCCGATATAATGTCATTTCATAGCTATCGGTTTGCTATGTTATTTTTACAGCTGATTCTAATTCATCTGGTTCAATTTCAATGTTGACCTTGCCCTAAGGGCAAGGGTTTCTGTAATAGACCAAAAAAGGCCTACGAAAAATCGTAAGCCCATGAAAAAAAGTGATATATATGGTGCCGAAGGCCGGACTTGAACCGGCACGAGTCGCCCCACCGCCCCCTCAAGACGGCGTGTCTACCTATTCCACCACTTCGGCATTTTAATCAAACACATTATTCTGTTTCAGCCGGTACTTTTTCTGCGCCTTTCGGAGATGACGCATCCGGTAACGGCTGATCAACAGGCACTGCCTGTTCCGAAGCCGGTGCTTCAATCCCCTGCATAATTGTTTTCGACGTCTGATGGGTAGACATATACGCAAGGGAAAAAGAGGTAAGCATAAAAATAATGGCTGCCACGGTTGTTGACTTACTTAAAAAAGTAGACGCGCCGGAACTGCCAAAAAGTGTCTGGCCACCGCCGCCGCCAAAAGCCGCTCCCATATCCGCCCCTTTGCCTGTCTGGAGCAGGACGATCATTATCAGAGCAATACAGACAATAATATGTAATGTAACGATAATTATGGTCATGTTTTTATCTTTATTATTTAAAGTGAACGATTTTACTGAATGTTTCCGGATCAAGGCTGGCCCCGCCGACCAGCGCACCGTCAATATCCTCCATGGACATCAGTTCGGAAACATTATCCGGTTTTACGCTTCCCCCATAAAGTATTCTGATTGAAGCAGCCAGGTCAGCCCCGAAACTTCTATCAAGCAATACACGTAAATATGAATGGACTTCCCTGGCCTGCTCACTTGTTGCCGTTTTCCCGGTACCAATGGCCCATACAGGTTCATATGCAACAACCAGAGACTTCAAGTCATCTGGAGAGAATGCTTCTAACCCCTTTTGTACCTGTTTGTCAAGTACAGAAAATGTTTTTGCGGCTTCCCGTTCACTTTCAGTTTCACCGACACAAAAAACAGGGACCAATCCTGCTGAAATTGCGGCTTTTATCTTTTTATTCACTGTTTCATCGGTCTCGTTAAAATACTGCCGTCTTTCAGAATGACCAATAATAACACATTTGCAGCCTGCGGACACAAGCATGTCGGCAGAAATTTGACCGGTATAGGCCCCTTCTTTTTCCCAGTAAAGATTCTGCCCGCCAACCAGCACCGGGCTGTCCTCAAGTTTGTCAGATACAAGCGCCAGAGCGGTAAATGTGGGGGCTACCATAACATCCACATCCGAAACCACATCCGCTACCAGTACAGAAATCTGAATGGCAGCATCAACCGCTTCCTGACAGGTCTTAAACATCTTCCAGTTTCCTGCAATAAGTGGTCTGCGATTTACCATGAATATATCTCCTCTTAGTTAGTGGACAGTTAAAGCTGCTTCCCTATCATGGCCGCAAGGTCAACCATACGAGTTGAATATCCGGCTTCATTATCATACCAGGAAAGTACTTTGACCATATTCCCCACAACATACGTGGTTGGGGCATCAAATATCGAAGACATGGTATTGCCATTAAAGTCGATAGAAACAAGGGGAAGGTCACTGTAACCGAGTATACCTGAAAGCGGACCCTCGGATGCTTCTTTTACCGCATTGTTAATATCATCCACGGTAATCCCGGATTTCCCGACGGTTACGACCAGATCTACAAGTGATACATTAGGTGTTGGCACCCTGATGGCAAGGCCGTTCATCTTTCCCTTCAGTTCAGGAAGTACCAGGGCCACAGCCTTGGCAGCACCCGTTGTTGTAGGAATCATTGAAAGTGCAGCAGCCCGGGCTCTTCTCAGATCCTTGTGCGGAAAGTCAAGAAGTCTCTGGTCACCGGTATATGAATGAATCGTTGTCATCAGGCCGGCTTCCACGCCAAAATTATCAAGAAGCACTTTTGCCACCGGTGCAAGGCAATTGGTTGTACATGACGCATTGGATATTATATGGTGTTGAGCGGCATCATACGCATCCGAATTAACCCCCATGACAATGGTTATATCAGGATCACCGGCAGGCGCGGAGATAATAACCTTCTTTGCACCGGCAGTAAGATGCTTTGATGCATTATCCCGATCCCTGAACAGGCCTGTACATTCCGCGGCAATATCAACACCAAAATCACTCCATTTAAGCTGAGCCGGATCTTTGACAGATGTGACAGGTATCATTTTTCCGTCTACTTCTATCCCGTCATCTTTTGCTGTGATCTGGTTGTCCAGCTTGCCATGCACCGAATCATATTCCAGAAGATAGGCAATTGTGGCCGGGTCCATCAGGTCATTAATTGCAACAATTTCAACATCAGGATTATTCAATGCCACCCTGAACACAAGCCGCCCAATCCTTCCAAAACCGTTGATACCAACTTTTATACTCATGTTGTTGCCTCCTTAAATGTTTTCATCATTACCAGCAGGGGTAATGGTTGAAAAAGATCGTGTCCGCAATTTACAGACTCCGTTTATTCCCTTTTAATATCCCACTGGCCAGGGATATGCTTTTTTTACCCATATCTTCAATGGTTTTAGCTACCGCGCTCAGGTCTGTTTCTTTTTGCAGACTTGTAGCCTTGATCAGAACCGGCAAATTAACACCGGAAAGAACTTCTATACGACCTTCCTCAAGAAATGAGTAGCTTAAATTCGATGGTGTTCCACCGAACATGTCTGTCAGGATCAATACCCCTTTATTTTTATTAACTTTTTTTATCCCGCCAGCAATTTTATCGCGCATTTTTTTAGCATCTTCATTCAAACTGACAGAAACTGAAATGATTGATTCAGGGCGCGACCCAAGAATTAATTCAGCTGTATCAATTAGCACCTCTCCGAGCTGACCATGCGTAACAATAACGATTCCTATCATATAATCACTTTAGCCTGACAATTTTAAAAAATTGTCTGTTTGTTTTGTTTTACGGAAATGTTAAAGGATAATAAATGGTTCTATCTGCCGATATCACGATGGATTATTTCAACCGATTCATCAGATTTTTTAATGTGTTCATATATGACACGGGCAATAACCACACTTCGATGTCTTCCACCGGTGCACCCGATAGCAATTGTCAAATAAGCCTTGCCCTCTTTTTTATACAAAGGGATTAAATAGTCAAGTAAATCCAGATATTTTTTTAAAAATTCATTTGTTGTATCATTATTCAGGACATACTGTATAACTTTTTCATTTTCTCCATCAAGCGCCTTGAGTTCAGATAAAAAATACGGATTATTTAAAAACCGAACATCTATTATTAAATCAGAATCACGAGGTATGCCATACTTGAAACCGAAAGACATTACATTAATACTCATTGAAGATGTATTGATATTTTCCCTGGCAATACCCAGAATAATCGATTTCAATTCATGGACATTGGTATTGGTTGTATCAATTTTTTCATCAGATGATTCTCTGAGTATCTTCAGCTTTTTTCGTTCCGCCTGTATTCCATAAAGTAGCCCCTTACCCTGTGAAAGGGGATGTTGTCGCCGTGTCTGGCTGTAACGCTGCAGAAGTTTTTTCTCTTCCGCTTCGAGAAAAAGGACATGGAGATTGTGTCTTCCATTCCTTATCAATTCAAATACTTCAGGGTAATTTATCAGGAATTCTTTTTCCCGCAGGTCCATTACAAATGCAAAACCCTTAATTTCTAAATCAGATTCTATGGGTAATTGAAGGAACTTGGGCAGGAGCACAACAGGCATATTGTCCACACAGTAAAAACCGGCATCCTCGAAAGCAGCCAATGCAGTACTTTTTCCTGAACCGGATAGACCTGTTATAATGATTATTTTATATTCGTTCACGTTAATTGAAAACAGGGACAACTAATTTTAGGATTAAAAATCCACATCTTCCTCTCCAATGATAGAGGAAATTTCATCAATATCAGCCGCGTTTAACAGTTTTTCCTTAAACGATTCATTTTTCAGAATTCGGGAAATCTGTGCAAGCAGCTTTAAATGAAGATCCGTAGAATTTGCCGGTGTAAAAAGAAGAAAAAAAATGTGCGTGGGCTGACCGTCAATGGACTCAAAATCTACACCTTTGCGGCTCAGGCCGAAACCGAGAATAAGGGATTTCAAATCTTTTAATTTACCATGCGGAATGCCTATCCCTCCGCCTATCCCGGTGCTTCCCAGGTGTTCTCTTTCCATAAGCACCCGTACAAGACTCTCATGGTTTATTCCTGAAATTCGAGCCACCGGCGTCACCAGCTCTTCCAGAACCCCTTTTTTATCAGTGGAGTTCAAATTATCAATAATTGTATCTCTATGTAATACGTCAAGAATCCTCATTGCATCTTCACCAGCCGAATAGTTGAACTACTCACAAATTTTAGGTATATGGTTAAATTTTTTTATCAAAAACTACTGGGTTGAATTAATCCAAAATCTCCATCCTTGCGCCTGTAAAGTACGTTTACTCTTTCTGTTCTTGAATTTGTAAACACAAAAAAATGATCCGGCACAAGGTCCATTTGCATAACGGCCTCTTCCACATCCATTGGTTTATACTCGATATTTCGGACCCTGACCCGCCTTCCACCTGTATCGTCTTCAGGAAAAGGACTTTCAGACTCCTCAAAACCTTTATTTTTTACCCTTTTGGGACCTGTCCGGCGTTTTTGTTTGTTCTTTTTTATCTGTTTTTTAAGCTTGTCAAGGACCAGATCGATTGCCGCATACATATCGATGTTTTCTTCTTTTGCATTAATACTGATTCTACCGCTGGATAGATGTATTTCCGCCATGTGACGCATTTTCTCAATTGAAAGAACAACATTCGCTTCCGCCTGATTCTCAAGCAATTTATCCAGCCTGTTCAGTTTATCTTTAACAAATGTCTTTAAATGTTCGGAGGGTTCCAGATTTTTAAATGTTACAGATGTCTGCATAAAAGACCTCCTTAATATTGTTTGCGTTTGTTGGATGATAACAGGCCCAGGACTTCCCTGTATTTTGCCACTGTCCTTCTGGCAATGTTAATATCTGAATCATTTAAAATTTTTGCGATTTTATCATCACTTAATGGCTTCTTCGGATCTTCATTTTCAATAATTCGCTTTATCTTGTCCTGGACACTGGCTGATGCCATTGCCTCTCCATGGGTGCGGCTTATTGAACTGTTGAAAAAATACTTCAGTTCAAAAATACCCTGGGGAGTAAACACATATTTATTTGTGGTGACCCGGCTGATTGTTGATTCATGCATACCAATATCCTGTGCCACATCCCGGAGCACCATGGGCTTGAGAAAAGCGATTCCCTTTTCAAAAAAATCACGCTGAAATTTCAGTATGCTTTCCGTGACCCTGTATATAGTTTTCTGACGCTGATGAATACTCCGAATCAGCCAGACAGCAGACCTCATTTTTTCCTGCAGATATTCCTTTGCCTTTCCGGTAATCTTTTCACCACGGTTCATGGCTTTTTTATAATAAGGATTTATACGCAGGCGGGGCATGCCGTCATCATTTAAAAGTATTACAAAATCTTCTTCATATTTATATACAAATATATCCGGATTGATATACTGGGGTTCTTCATCTGAAAATTCCCGCCCCGGTTTTGGTTCCAGAGCCTTGATAAAGTCCACCGCCTGGACAACATCTTTTATGCTGATCTTCAGAGCCCTGGTGATCTCTTTATAGTTTTTGTTTTCCAGATGTTTGATATGATCTGTTATTATCGCGATGATTATCGGATCTTCTATCCCTAACCGTCGTGTCTGAATAAGCAGGCATTCGCTCAGGTCCCTTGCACATACGCCAATGGGATTAAATGTCTGCAATAACAATAATATCTCTTCGACCTTTGCAGCATCAAAATTCCCGGTCAGGGCAATTTCCTCAACAGATATTTCCAGGTACCCGTCCTTATTCAGGTTCCCGATAATCAGGCTGCCAATGGTCTCCACCTCTTTTGTGGGGATTGTCATGAGCAGCTGCCAGAGCAGGTGGTCGTTTAATGATTCCTTTTTTGCAATAAAGGCTTCAAATTGCGGTGTATTTCTTTCTTCCGATTCAAAATGAGTGCGTCCTGAAGAATTATATTCATCCATATAATTACTCCAGTCCACATCATTATTAATATTTTCATCAATTGTGACTTCCTGGGCAGGAGGTGTTTCAGCAGCCTCTGGTTCAACTGCATCAGTAAGAAGTTCGTCCGATACGGTTTCTTCAGGCGCTTCTTCCAGTGCCGGATTCTGCTCAAGTTCCTGGCTGACCATGTCCACAAGCTCCAGCCTGTTCAACTGCAGAAGCTTTATCGCCATCTGGAGTTGGGGCGTCATGATTAATTGCTGGGTTAAACGAAGTTGTTGTCTTAATTGAAGGTCCATATTATAATTTAAATTCTTCTCCCAAATAAATCCTGCGGGCAATTTCACTTGCTGCTATTTTTTCCGGAGGACCGGACTCAATAACTCTGCCCTTATTGAGGATATAGGCCATGTCACAAACACCAAGTGTCTCTCTTACATTATGATCGGAAATAAGAACACCTATACCTCGCTCAGTTAAATGCCGAATAATTTTCTGAATATCTATAATTGCCAGCGGATCGATGCCTGCAAACGGTTCATCCAGCAAAACAAAAGACGGCCGGGTAGCAAGAACCCGGGTAATTTCAAGACGGCGTCGTTCTCCACCTGACAGTTTGCCGGCATTCTGGTCTGAAAGGTGTTTAATGCCAAGCTCATCCAACAGCATGCCGACCCTCTCCTCCTGCTCTGACTTTGGAACAGAAAGAACTTCAAGTACGGCCTTCACATTCTGCTTTACCGTCAACTTTCTAAAAATAGAAGCCTCTTGCGGGAGATAGCCGACCCCCTTTCGTGCTCTAATGTACATAGGGTCATCTGTAATATCATCATCATCAAGAAAAACACGCCCCTCAGCCGGTTTTATCATCCCAACGGTCATATAAAACGTGGTTGTTTTTCCAGCACCGTTGGGACCCAGAAGCCCCACCACATCACCGCTTTCAACTTTCAGACTCACTGAATCAACAACCTGTCTTCCGTGATATACTTTCACCAGATTGTTAATAGACAGCGTTGCCATTTATTATACAGGATTCCTCATTCAATTTAAACCATTTTCCCTGGAGTGAAAAAAACCGTCCACCTGACTTTCATTGCCACTTTCGAATATAATACGTCCGTCATCTCTATGCAAAATAATTCTTTCCCCGGTAAAATAGTCTTCACCGCTGCTGATTTTTGCATTTTTCCCGGTTAACACAAGAACCCTGTCTTCAGTTGTGTAAACGGCCTGATCCGCTTCCGCGTTTTGATCGTCAAAATGGATTTTTACATTTCCTTTTGCGATTATTTTTTTTATGGATTGTTCACCGGGTGCAGCATTACCACCTTTTTCAATACCACTGTTGTAAAAAACCTTCAGCATATCCGATGTAATCACAGTACTCCCCTGGGTGGTTCGTGTATTGCCTGTAAATTCAGCATATCTTTCTTCACTATTTAAAATAAGCCTGTCTGAAGAAATATGAATCTTATTTTTTTCATTACCTGATTTCAGGAATGGTTCTTCAGAAAATGCAACACCGGGTATAATATACGTATGGGTAACAAGAAGGCCTGCAATAACAACAGCAAGAGCCATTGTCAATCTTCTGCATAATTGAATAAAAAAAAGCTTACAATGAGATATTATCACTGAACGATCCTTCAACATTTCCTGTCAGCCGCGTTTTTTTTGTACTTAATTCAAATGACATGGAATCAGCGGAAATTTTTAGTAAATCCCCGGAAATTCTTATGGGAATAGTTGAATACAGTATACGCTTATTATGTTTATAATGCAACTCGTCGGATTCAACCCGATATTCTTTATTTTTTAAAACCACATTACCTGTTACGGTAAAATCCTGTGTGTCTGTATTTAACACCCCCTGATCTGCCCTCAAATACACATTTTCACCATTTTCACCATTTTCAAGAAAAAAAGTGACTGTTAGATCATCAAACACGGCCTTTTTTTCACTTGCAATCAGATGCGCGGTCTTTGCATCCAGACTCCACTCTTTAATTCCATCCCGGGTTGCCGTCTGGTGAACTTTTTTTATCGAAAGATTTGCTTTGGTCTGAATTGCCGAAATCAGCATTTCCGGTTTGTATGACGAAAACTTGTAATTAACAAAAACAGCTACGATGATGCCGGACACACCAATAATAAACAAGACTAAAAATATTTTTATTTTTTTTGAACTCAATCTCATGGTTGATTTATCAATTTTAAGTGGATCATTATCAATGGTCGAAAGAAGCGATTCAATAAATCTTCATCCGACAATAGTCAATAATGAAATGCCATACTTCCTTGACTGTATCTGGAATTTGAATATTAATCCACGGAAATATTAAAAATCAATAAACGAAAAAACAGTCCTTGATTACCTTCGCCTTAACTGATAATATCATAAAAATTTGTGGTCAACTTCCATACAGAACTCATTATTTAATCGGGTAAATTATTATTATAACAGTCCTTTATAGGAGCTGACAGAATATTTGAGGGGGAGTTCTGAATTGAACCGGTCAAAAGAAAAATCAAAACGAATAAAACTGTGGCTGTTAATTCTGTCGTGCCTATCGCTCATCATTCCGATAATCTGGCTTATGGTTGTACGATTGGAAGGAAAAGCACCGGTTATCCATGTGGAACTTTTATCTCCAATGATCGGCATTTCAAAAGAAGTATCAATCACCGTCTCGGATTCCGGAACCGGTATAAAAAAAATCTGGATTGGATTGATAAAAGACGGGAAAGACATTGTTTTAGAGTACAGGATACTTCCTTCAGCCGGGATTTTTAAAGGTGGAAAAGTACATGAAGAAACATTAACAATTCTCATCGAACCCAAAGACCTGGGTTTAACGGATGGCAAGGCGACGCTTCGTATACTTGCCAGGGATTATTCCTGGCGAAAAAATAAAACATACCTGACAAAAGATGTGATCATTGATACCAGTCCCCCGGAAATTGAAGTCCTGAGCAGCAATCACAATATCAGCCAGGGAGGTGCGGGTCTTGTGATTTACAGGCTGTCCGAAGCAAATGCAAGCAGCGGGGTTCATGTGGGAGATAATTTTTTCCCGGGTCATTCAGGATACTTTCATGATTCCGGTTTATATCTTGCTTTTTTTGCTCTTGATTACAGGCAGGGACCGGATACGGAAATTTACGTAAAAGCAACGGATCGGGCCGGCAACCAGGTACGGTCAGGTCTTTACTATTATATTAAAAGAAAAGTTTTTAAAAAAGACGGGATAACTATTTCCGACAGGTTTCTTAGCTGGAAAGTCCCTGAATTCAATATCGGCAGTACAGGCGCCGGCAGCAGTCTGGTGGACAAATTCCTGATAATCAATCGGGATATTCGAAAATCCAATTTTACAACACTTACCGATATTGGACAACATACGGAAAATGTTCTGTACTGGAAGGGTCCCTTTTTAAGACTGAAAGGATCTGCAACAAAAGCAGAATTTGCCGATCATCGTACTTACACGTACAACGGCAGAGAAATTGACAAGCAGGTTCATCTGGGAATTGACCTGGCTTCTGTATCACATTCACCGGTCCCGGCCTCAAACAGGGGAAAAGTTGTTCTGGCTGAAAACGTGGGGATATTCGGCAAAACGGTTATCCTTGACCATGGTTTTGGATTATACAGCACCTACTCCCATTTGAGCAGCATGGACGTCCAGGTGGGAAACGTTATGTCAAAGGGTGATATCCTTGGCCGCACCGGCACAACAGGTCTTGCCGGAGGTGACCATCTTCACTATGGCGTGTTTATCCATAATACGTTTGTAAACCCGATCGAATGGTGGGATGCATCCTGGATAAAAAATAATATTACATCAAAAATGGACGAGCTGTCAAAAAGCCGGTAACCACCTTTCCTTTTTCAGGGTAAGGTTTTAACAATTATTTACCATACCATGGTAATTCCTGTTCTATTACATTTTCAGGAAAGGGGTATAGACAAATTTGAAAGTAAAAAAGATACGCGCAAAAGAAGACGCACCCGCGGATAAAAACATAAAAAGCAAACTCCGTGAAAATATTGAAGCCATACTTATTGCCGTTGTACTGGCACTGTTTATTCGCACCTTTATTATCCAGGCCTTTAAAATACCTTCCGGCTCCATGAAAGAAACCCTTCAGATCGGTGATCACATACTTGTAAACAAATTTATATACGGTGTTAAAATACCTTTCACGGGGACCACCATTATTCCGATCAAACAGCCAAAACACGAAGATATTGTTGTCTTCAGGTTCCCAAAAGATCCGGACAAGGATTTTATAAAAAGAGTTGTGGGAACAGCGGGGGATATTGTTGAGGGCAGGAACAAGAAAGTGTACGTTAACGGAAACCTCGTTGAAGGCAGTTATGAAGTTCATATGGATCCGTTTACAGCCCTTCCGGGAAGTGGTGCCCGGGACAATTTCGGCCCTGTAACCGTACCGCCGGATTCTCTTTTTGTTATGGGTGACAACCGGGACAACAGCCATGACAGCCGGTTCTGGGGCTTTGTAAACCTGAACGCGGTGAAAGGAAAAGCATTTATCATTTACTGGTCATGGGATAGTGAAAATTCCGGTTCCATACTCAACTATGTGAGATGGAACCGATTCGGCCATTTGCTGAAATAAGTAATACAGCAGGAGTATTATGCAATTTCCAAAAAAAGACATCCTTGACATGGCGTCTCTTTCAGCTGAAGAAATCATGTTGATATTAAATACAGCAGAAAACATGAAGGAAATATCGGAAAGACCCATTAAAAAAGTTCCCACACTCAGAGGGAAAACCGTTATTCTTTTATTTTATGAGCCAAGCACGCGAACACGTCTTTCTTTTGATATTGCCGCCAAACGGCTGAGCGCTGACAGCCTCTCAATTTCCGCCGGCACCAGCAGTGTGGTCAAAGGCGAAACACTGATCGATACGGCAAAAAACCTTGAGGCCATGAATCCGGATATGATCGTCATCAGGCATTCTTCCGCGGGTGTCCCCCATATGCTGGCGGGCAGGGTAAAAGCATCCATCATCAATGCGGGCGATGGTATGCACGCCCATCCATCCCAGGCCCTTCTGGACATGCTGACGGTCAGGCAGAATAAAAAAACACTTGAAGGATTGAAGATTGCCATCATCGGGGATATTTCCCACAGCAGAGTGGCGCGCTCAAACATCAACGGATTTACAAAAATGGGGTCAAGCGTTGTCCTGGCAGGCCCCCCCACAATGATCCCCATGGGAATTGAAACCATGGGAGCAACTGTCACCTATAGTGTGGATGAAGCCATTTCAGATGCAGATGTTATAATGATGCTCAGAATTCAGAAGGAACGGTTAAAAAGTTTTTCATTCTCAACAGAGAGGGAATATGCAATTACGTACGGACTTTCTGCAGATCGGATGAAACAGGCAAAACCGGATGTGTTGATTATGCACCCGGGTCCGTTAAACCGCGGTGTTGAAATATCGCCTGAAGTTGCTGACGGCCCCTTTTCCATCATTCTGGATCAGGTAACAAACGGTGTGGCAGTGCGTATGGCCCTTTTTTATCTGCTTTCAGGAGGTGTAAAAAATGCTGACGATAATTAAAGGCGGACGGGTCATTGATCCCGGAAACCTTAACAGCATTATGGATATCCATATCAGTGGCGGGAAAATTATTAAAGTCATTGAAACGGGTAACAATGATGAATCAGCTGACAGGATCATCAATGCAGCAGGAAAAATTGTGACACCCGGCCTTATTGACATGCATGTGCACCTGCGTGAACCCGGCCATGAATACAAGGAAACCATAGCATCCGGTGCTCTTGCTGCCGTTCATGGAGGCATTACAGCCATATGCTGCATGCCGAATACAAATCCTGTAAACGACAATCGGCAGATAACCGAGTTTATTATAAAAAAATCAAAAGCTGCCAGTGCTGCCCGTGTTTATCCGGTTGCAGCAATCAGCCATGGCCTTGAAGGAAAAGTATTAAACGAATACGGGGATTTAAAACAGGCCGGTGCGGTTGCCCTCTCAGATGACGGAATGCCGGTAACAGACAGTCAACTCATGCGAAGGGCGATGGAATATGCAAAGGGATTCGGCCTGTTAATCATTTCCCACTGTGAAGATCCGGATCTTGTTGCAGACGGTGTCATGAACGAAGGTGCCGTTGCCACCAGGATGGGCCTGGCCGGAATACCCAATGCAGCTGAAAGTGTAATGGTTAAACGGGACATCGCTCTCTGCGAACTGACGGGCTCACCCCTCCACATTGCTCATGTGAGCACAAAGGAATCGGTTGCCGCAATAAGAGAAGCAAAGAAAAATGGAATTCCGGTCACTGCTGAAACGGCACCGCATTATTTCATACTTACCGAAAATGCCGTCGGGCAGTATGATACCTTTGCCAAAATGAATCCTCCTTTACGATCTGAAGAAGACAGGAAAAGCATTTGTGAAGGTCTTTCAGACGGCACAATTGATGTCATTGCCACAGACCATGCCCCCCATTCCATCCTTGAAAAAGATATCGAATTTGACATGGCCGCAAACGGAATTATCGGGCTTGAGACGTCGTTATCACTCAGTTTACAGCTTGTGGACGACGATATCCTGTCCATGGAGGGGCTGGTGGAAAAGATGTCCAAAAATCCCGCCCGTATCCTTGGATTTGAAAACGGTATACAGGCAGACCTTCCTGCCGATATTACGATCATTGATCCGGACACGGAATACGTAATAGATGTTACCGACTTCCGCTCAAAAAGTGTGAATACCCCCTTTAACGGCATGGATGTAAAAGGTAAAGCCGTTTTGACCATTGTGGGCGGAAAAATTGTGTTTGACGGACTTGAATAATACGATCCATGACACCTTCTGAAAATAAAAAACATATCCTGGTTGTTGACGATGAACTCAGCATGCGTGAGTTCCTTGAGGTCATGCTCACCCGTGAAGGATACACCGTCTCCTGTGCTGAAAGTGGCAACAGGGCTGTTTCCATGATCAAAAAAACGAATTATAATCTGATCATCTGTGATATCAGGCTTGGGGATATCACCGGTCTGGATGTGCTGAAGGAAGCCAAAAAACATAACCATAATATTGTGGTTATCCTGATTTCAGCTTATGCCACCACAGAAACAGCTGTGGATGCCATGAATGAAGGAGCTTACGACTATGTACCCAAACCCTTTGATAATACAGAGCTGAAACAGACGATTGCAAATGCCCTTGACCTGAAATCCCTTGAACGTGAAAAAGAGATTATTGATGAAGATCTGAAAAAAAACCTGCATTTTGGAAAGATTGTAGGCAACAGTCCGGCAATGATGCAGGTCTATGATATGATCAGGCAGGTCAGCAAAACAAAAACAAGCGTTCTTATTACCGGTGAAAGCGGCACCGGCAAGGAGCTGATTGCACAATCCATTCATGAGCAGAGCGATCGAAATACCTCCCCTTTTGTTGTTGTTAACTGTGGCGGTATTCCGGAATCATTAATGGAAAGTGAGCTTTTCGGACACAAAAAAGGCTCATTTACCGGTGCAATCCACGATAAACAAGGCCTTTTTGAGTCAGCCCACCAGGGAACTGTTTTCCTGGATGAAATCGGTGAGCTCTCCCCCACGCTTCAGGTGAAACTTCTGCGTGCCGTGCAGCAAAAAATTTTCAGGGCGGTAGGCGGCACTGAAGATATCTCAGTTGATATACGCATTATTTCCGCAACCAATAAACATCTGGAAAAAGAGGTCATCGCCGGAAATTTCAGGGAAGACCTTTTTTACCGTCTCAATGTAATTGAGATAAAGCTCCCGCCACTTAAGGACAGAAAAAATGACCTGCGTGCGATCGCCCAGTATTTCCTTGAAAAATATTCGAAAGAGATGGGAAAAGAAATTACAAAGATTTCATCATATGCGGTTGACCTTTTAAACAAATATGATTTTCCCGGAAACATACGGGAGCTTGAAAACCTTATTGAACGAAGTGTCGCATTGTCATCAACAAATATCATCCTCCCTGAAAGCCTTTCTCTTTCCGTTCATAAAAGAAGATGGATAGAGGGTGTAAAAGGGGATCGGTTTGACCTTGATGATGTGGCCAAAGGGGTTTCCCTGGACGAGATCCTGGAAAAAATTGAACAGGCATATCTGACAAAAGCCCTTGAATGCACCGGGGAAAACAAAAACAAGGCGTCTGATCTGTTAAACATCAGTTTACGGTCCCTGCGATACCGTCTTGCCAAATTGAGCATTGAGAAAGAAGAATAAACCTGCAGACGATAAGAAAAACAATACAATGGCAGAAAAATATAAAGCTGAACAGCCGGTTGAATGATAAAAAGGTTTTGGAAAGTTTAGGGGAAAGACGCACGGGAGTCCGATGTCTTTTTTTGTTCTTTTTTGCTCTTTTTCCGAAATATGGCAAGGCATAGAAGGCCGGAACCGAAAAGAAACATTGTTGCGGGTTCGGGGACTGGTGTGTTGTCTCCTGCCCTGTGGACAGTGAAGCCGGTTGCTGGGGGGTTTCCCTTAGTCATCCCAGTGAACCAAAAGCTGCTTTTGAATGGGGTTATTTGAAAATTGGTAGTGTTCTCATTGAGCTGATCATTGAGCCAAATTTCTGAATTGCCCTGCATTGTTTGCAGGCTGAAGGAAACCGCGTGAACGCTGTTGGTTAGTGTTAAAATTAATAAAATTATTGCAGATGTTATGATTAATTTTTTCATAAGTGTAACTCTTTTTGAGAAAAAGCTTATTTCACAGGTGTTCGCGCCGGATGATTACAAAAACAAAATTACTGGCGGCCATATCCAACTGAAATTATTTGAAAGTTAACCGAACACCTAATGAAATAAATATAAAAATAAAACTCCTGTGTCAACCTGGCAAAAATAACAGGTAAGATGGTTTGATATTAGACATATTCCTGCGACCCTGAATCCCACTGAATCAAATTATTTACCGAAACTGTAATAATCAAGGATTCCTGAT
>JAUXDD010000151.1 GCA_030618465.1 Desulfobacteraceae bacterium | reverse complement strand
CGCAAAAATATCAATCAAATGAATAAGGCAATCACTTCCCAGGCCATTGCTGTGGAAAAAGCCCTGTCTGAAAATCCTGATTTTATTCCGGTTGCAATGACTGCAGACTTCCAGGCAGGCAGTATAAAAACAGTCCTTGAAGAAAAGTATTCCCGACAATTTTCCGATAATAAGCAGGTTGTACCCGTATCATTCGACCGCCCTGTTTTTCATATTTCCCCGGGAATTAAAGAATCCGCCGTCCATGCAGATATGGCGCGCCTTGCTATACTTGCGGATACATATAAACTAATTCATAAACTTGATCCTGCAAGTATGATGTGGCATTATACAAGCCTGAAAAACGGTCTGCATAGTACGTTTCCGGGACACGGTGCTTATCCTGCAGATTATGATCCCCGACAGAACCCATGGTATCAGAATGCCATCCAGTCAGACCGACTGACCTGGACAAACCCGGTGCCGGATATTATAACCGGCAGATTGCTGAATACGATTGCTGCTGCCGTTCACCGGCCTGATGGAAGTGTTGCAGGTGTGACCGCAATTGATTTTATGGTCCTGGATACCCTCAATATTAATAAGGCCGGTGCTGGCGACCTGGCTCCCAGCACAAAAGTAATTCTTGTAAGAATAGAAGATAACCGGAAAATCGCAATTATTGGCGAACATGTGTTCAGGAATAATTCCCGGAGATGGGAACGTCCTTCCGAAAAAACATTTATTAATGATCCTGACGGCAGAATTTATGAACAGTTTCCAGATGGTGAAAAACCGGAGATGGGTCTGTCGCATGAATTTCATTACAATGGCGAAAAATATTTATGGGAATTTACGCCCGTTAATTTAAAAAAAGTTTTTCTGATGGTTGGGGTGTCAATGAGTAAAATAATTACCAGTGCCGAACATACTGAAGCTTTCGTAAAAACATTTACCCACAGACAAACTGCCGTGATTGCAGTAGCTTTACTGGCTATTATTATAATCGTTTTTATTATCGCCCTGAATGTTGCGAGAGGAGTTACAAAACCTCTTGCAGAGCTTTCCAGCACTGCAGAAAAAATTGCTCATGGCGCCCTGGAAAGCCGTGTTACTTTTCAACGGAACGATGAGATAGGAATACTTGGGCAGTCGGTCAATGAAATGGCTGACAGCATTGAAAAGTTGATTAACGAACAGGAAACCGCTTATATGCAGATGCTGGAGTCACTGTCAAAAGCTCTTGAAGCCAAGGATAGCTATACTTCAGCTCATTCCTCACGTGTTGCAGAAAATGCCATGAAACTGGGAGGACGTATTGGAATAGATAAAAGAACCATGGATCTGCTCAAACGCGGCGCTCTGGTTCACGATCTTGGCAAAATTGGTATTACAGATAATATTCTCAATAAGAGCGGCCCGCTGGCACCCAACGAGTTTGACGATATCAAGACACATCCTACCCATACGGCAACAATCATGCGTCCGCTTGTCCGTTTTAAGGAATTTGCCGAAATAGCCGAATGGCACCATGAACGCTGGGATGGCAAAGGATATCCTGATGGTTTAAAAGGTGATAAAATACCGCTGCTTGCCAGGATCGTTGCCATTGCCGACACGTGGGACGCCATGACCGGCGACAGGGTTTACCGCAAAGGGATGCCGGCTGAGGAGGCACTGCTTATACTTGATGCGGAAAAAGACAGCGGTCAGTTTGATCCGGATCTTATCCGTGAATTTATCCACATGATCCGTGAAAGTAATGCCGCCGGCAATCAAGGTTGAAAAAAGATATGCGGGTACCCTCCTGTAAATTAGGCATTGTGGTTTTATTTTTTTTATGGCACTCATATCACCTGGTTTTTAAACCAATAAGTTAAAAAATAATGATAAGGAAGTTTAAAATAGTTGATGATGTGCCGGCGCATGTAGCCGAATATACACCGGGAAGACCCGGGTTTTTTTAAAAGAAGTTATTGTTTGCTGTATTTTTAGGGGTATGAAGTGTTAAAAGCACCACTGGAGTATGATAAACCGATAACAATTTCACCGCTGATCACCAGGGTTCTTGCGGATAACAGCAGTTTTATGACCGGTCCCGGGACCAATACCTACCTCGTTGGCCATAATGAGATCGCCGTAATCGATCCGGGTCCTTATGACAGGCATCACGTTAAGGCGATCTTACATGCTGCAGAATCTTCCGGCAGGATAAAATGGATACTGACTACCCACGACCACCCGGATCATGCACCGGCGGTTAAACTGCTTCAGGCGGAAACAGATGCGCCGTTACTCTCTTTTAATTCACCCTCAGGCAATGCACCGGCCCGGCAGATAAAACATCATGATCGCATTGAGACCGGTGAATTCAGTTTACAGGCAATTCACACGCCAGGGCACGCTTCGAACCATCTCTGTTTTCTTTTAGAAAATGAGAATACACTCTTTTCCGGTGATCATATCATGCAGGGGTCTACGGTTGTCATCATTCCCCCTTCCGGCCACATGAAAAACTACCTGGAATCCCTCTCATCCCTCAAAGATTACACGATCGAAAAAATCGCTCCGGGCCATGGCCATATCATTGATGATCCCATTGCTGAAATTGACAGCATTATCGAGCATCGCCTGGAAAGAGAAGCCAAAGTATTATCCGCGCTGAAAGAGGTCGGCGGCCGGGCAAACATTGAAGATATTTTACCAAACGTTTATGATGATGTACCCAGTTTCATGCATGGCATGGCGGCTTTTTCACTGGAAGCCCACTTGATTAAGCTCGAAAAGGACGGTGTTGTTGGTAGTGACGGATATGTCTGGTTTCTATAATAAAGAATAATATTATGATCTTATTATTTGTTTTCTTATTTCTGGCTTTAAGCATTTCGTTTTTCTGCTCCATCCTGGAATCCGTTCTTTTATCTATTACACCCAGTTATACTGCAGCACTTGAAGAAAAAAGTCCTCGAGTGGGTGCCGAACTCAAAATATTAAAAAAGGATATTGACAGGCCGCTTGCTGCTATTCTGAGTTTAAACACGATAGCCCATACGATAGGGGCTGCAGGCGTTGGTGCACAGGCAATGAGCATTTTTGGCGAAGGTTATGTGGCAGTGATTTCTGCTGTGTTAACGCTTCTAATTCTCATTATATCGGAGATTATCCCCAAAACCCTGGGGGCCATCTATTGGCGTAAACTTGTTTCACCTTCGATTCGCGCAATAAAAATTTTAATTTTTCTGCTGTATCCCTTCGTCATATTATCCCGGAGAATCACCCTGATTATATCAAAAGGCAGGAAACCCGTATCCGTCAGTCGGGATGAAATCCGGACAATTGTGGATGTGGGATACCAGGAAGGATCATTATTAAAAAAGGAATCAACGATAATTAATAACCTGATGCGTTTTGGCAAATTAATGGCTAAAGATATCATGACCCCTCATTCAGTTATGTTTTCTCTTTCAGCTGATATGAGGCTGGAAGACGTTATCAAACAGAATCCCGTACTCAGATTCTCCAGGATTCCAATTTACAGGGATAACCTTGAACATATCAATAGCTATGTATTAAAAGATGATATTTTACTGGGTATCTCTAAAAATAAAAAGGATAAAAAACTGGGCGATATAAGTCGGGGGATACTTGTTGTGCCTGAAATGGTCACCCTTTATAAGCTTCTTGACCAATTAATCGATCAACGCGAAGCCATTGCGTTAATAGTGGATGAGTACGGGGGTGTCGCCGGTATTGTAACTGTTGAAGATATCGTGGAAACATTAATCGGTATTGAAATTATGGATGAGACGGACATAACGGAAGATATGCAAAAACTTGCAAGAAAACAATGGATTAAAAGGGCCAAACGTTTAGGTCTGATTTCTGAAGCAGATGAAATTGAAGAATGGTTTAATAAACTGGATAACAGTCAATGACCACCGGCAAAGCCTGCGGCCTGAAAATGAGACCTTTGGAGAATGCAACCCCCACAGCTTTCAAAGCGGATTGATTAAATCCATACTATCCAGGCATTTGATCATCTCCTCCAGGCTTTCCAGCCATGGTCTTGTCTGAATATTAAAATTATTTAAAACCAGCGAACAGTCAAGTACGGAATTGGCAGGTCTTTGAGCCGGGGTTGGATACGCTGAAGCAGATATGGGAGTAACCTGTTTTATTTTTAGTTTTATATTCTGTTTTGCCAGTTTAAAAATCATTTCGGCAAAACCATGCCAGGAAGTTTGTCCCTTGCCGCAATAATGGTATGTTCCCCATTTCACATCCTTTTCCTTACAAATCGTATCAGCCATGATCAGTATGGCGTCTGCAAGATCAGCGGCATTTGTGGGGCATCCAAATTGATCATCTACAACATTCAGATTCTCTTTTTCCCGCCCGAGGCGAAGCATGGTTTTAACAAAATTGTTCCCATGAACACCATAGAGCCATGCAGTACGGATGATGATATGTTCATGAAGATGATTTCTGATTTCACATTCACCAGCTTCCTTGCTCCTGCCATATATTCCGATTGGAGATACAGGATCGGCTTCCATATACGGTCCTTCTTTATTTCCATCAAATACATAATCTGTGGAAACATGAATAAGGGGTATATTATTTTCAGCACATGAAGCGGCCAGAAATTTAGGGCCATCACGATTTACGGCAAAAGCAAGGGCAGGTTCTGATTCTGCCTTATCAACAGCAGTATAGGCTGAAGCATTAAGGACGAGGTCTGCACGGGTTTCTTTAATTTTTATTTGAACTGCCTGTTGATCTGTAATATTAAAATCAGGGAGATCTGTCTTGATAATTTCAAATCCCTTATTTGCCCCCCTGGCAAACAGTTCGTGACCTAACTGGCCTTTGTATCCAATTACCAGGATTCGCATTAGCCATCCTCGTAGACCGGCAGGTTTTCATATTCTACTTTGCTTAAGCAGATATACCTGCCGTCCTTTTCCGATAAAATCGGATCGTTAACCGGCCAATTGATATCAAGCTCAGGATCTGACCACAATATTCCTTTCTCACTTTCAGGAGTATAATAATCACTGCATTTATATATAAATAAAGCGGTTTCACTCAACACACAGAAACCATGGGCAAATCCTTCAGGAATAAATAACTGACGTTTGTTATCATCAGACAGGTGGACACCTATCCATTGACCGAATGAAGGAGAACCCCGTCGAATATCAACAGCCACATCGTAAATCTCACCTTTTAACACCTGCACCATTTTTGCCTGTGTATTCGGCAACTGGTAATGCAACCCACGAAGTGTTCCCCTGACTGAATATGAAAGATTATCCTGGATAAAATCTGAATTTATACCGGCAGCAGCGTAACGTTTCTTTTGATATGTTTCCAGAAAAAAACCACGATTGTCCTTAAACACATCCGGTTCAATAATCAGTACACCATCAATATCTGTAGGGACTATATTCATCTTTACTAACCTTCATAATATTTAAGCATATCTGTCAAATACTGGCCATATCCGTTTTTTCCCAATGGCCGGGCGAGTTTAAGAACCTGATCAGCATTAATATACCCTTTAGTATAGGCGATTTCTTCTAAACAGGCCACTTTTAATCCCTGTCTTTCTTCTATGGCTTCAATAAAACCGGATGCCTGCATCAAACTTTCATGGGTTCCTGTATCCAGCCAGGCAATTCCCCTGCCCAGTTTTTCAACGTACAATTGTTCCATTTCAAGATATACCTTATTGACATCCGTAATCTCCAGTTCACCCCTGGCAGAAGGTTTTAAATCAGCCGCAATATCAAGGACATGGTTATTGTAAAAATATAGACCGGTTACAGCCCAGTTGGATTTGGGGGCTATGGGTTTTTCTTCAATATCAATGGCACGACCGGATTTATCAAAAATAACAACTCCGTACCGTTCCGGTTCTTTTACCCAATAGCCAAAAACAGTAGCACCCTTATTGTTCTCAACAGCAGTCTCCAGTTGCCCTGTCAACCCTCCTCCGTAAAAAATATTATCCCCCAGTATCAGACAGACCGAACCGTCTCCAACAAAATCTTTACCAAGAATAAATGCCTGAGCAAGTCCTTCCGGTCTGGGCTGTTCCATATATGAAAAGGAAATGCCCCACTGTGAACCATCCCCCAGGAGTTTTTGGAAATTTGGCAAATCTTCCGGGGTAGAAATAATCAGAATTTCTCTGAGATCTGCGAGCATCAACACAGATAAGGGGTAATAAATCATGGGTTTGTCATACACAGGCAGAAGCTGTTTGCTGACAACCCGGGTTATGGGATAGAGCCGTGTCCCTGAACCGCCGGCTAAAATTATACCTTTCATTTAACCTTCCTTTTATCATAATTATTCTTGATCCACTCCCTATATTCACCGCTTCTTACCGAATTCACCCATTCCACGTTTTCCATGTACCAGTCAATAGTCGCTTTCATACCGGTATCAAAAGTATAGCGTGGCATCCAGCCCAGTTCATTTCTTATTTTTGTTGCGTCAATGGCATATCGCCGGTCATGCCCGGGGCGATCTGTTACAAACTGTATGAGCTTTCTACTTGAATTATTTCCGAAACGTCCTATCCGATCATCAAGCATGTCACATAAAAGATAAACAATATCAATATTCTGATATTCGGCATTGCCGCCGATGTTGTATGTTTCCCCCGGTTTTCCCTCTTCAAACACCTTAATGATGGCTTCACAATGGTCAATCACATACAACCAGTCACGTATATTTTTTCCATCACCATAAACAGGGAGTTGTTTTTCTTCCATTATATTTAAAATCATCAGTGGAATAAACTTTTCAGGAAATTGAAAAGGGCCGTAATTATTAGAACAGTTGGTAATGAGTGAAGGTAAATCAAATGTTTTCAGATAAGCATTCACAAAATGGTCCGAAGCTGCCTTTGATGCGGAATAAGGGCTTGACGGATCATAGGGTGTTGTCTCGGTAAAATAGCCATCAGGCCCGAGACTTCCGTAAACTTCATCCGTAGAAATGTGATGAAAACGGAAACTGTCAGGCCTGCCTGCTTTTTTCCAGGAAACCAGGCTGGCCTCAAGAAGACGGAATGTACCGGTTACGTTCGTATCAACAAAAACATCGGGTCCCTGAATAGATCGATCCACATGGGATTCAGCCGCAAAATGAATCACACCATCAAAGGATTCTTTCTCAAAAAGCGAATTTAAAAAATCGGAATCCCTTATATCACCCTGAATAAATGAATATCTTTTTTTATTCTCTAAAGAAAGGTCATTAAAATTCTCAGGATTTCCTGCATATGTCAATAAATCGAGGTTAACAATATGCCAGTCGGGTCTTATATCAAGAGCATGTCGAATAAAATTTGTACCAATAAAGCCGCAACCACCGGTTACTAAAATATTTCTTCTATCCAATTGGCACACCATTCCTTTCGTATTCAGTCACGGAGGTACTTAAGGATTCCTATCAATCGTAAAATCCCCCTCGGTCCCCCTTTTCAAAGGGGGAAGTTTTGCTCCCCACTTTACGAAAGAGGAAAGTTTTGCTCCTCCCTTGTATTCATTCACGGGGGTACGTAATTAATGTCGTTAACTTAAGGATTGCTATCAATCATAAAATCCCCCTCGATCCCCCTTTTCAAAAGGGGGAAGTTTTACTCCCCCCTTTGTAAAGGGGGGCCGGGGGGGATTTAGCGGCCTTCAAAATAATAAATAAACCAAAAATTTCATATCATTTTTCTTAAGCTGATATCATTTCTGGAAAAAGGGC
>JAUXDD010000291.1 GCA_030618465.1 Desulfobacteraceae bacterium | reverse complement strand
AAACTGGCTGATAAATTAGTCATGTGACTAATAATTGTCAAGCTTTTTTTGTAGAAACGGTTTGAGTAAGTGGCCTTGCATTGGAAGAAATAATTATATTATTAAATGGAATTTAACTTGTACATGCAGTTTATGTATCTGATTTGAAAGATAATTCAGGCATTGTTTCAAGTCCGGTGTCGGAGGGAAGCTCTTTTATTAGTGAAATCCAGCCCTTAAACAGTTCTGCCGTGACAGTATCCTGATTTTCCGTGTTCAGGCCAGTGGCAGCAAAGAGGAGCTTTTTAAAAATAAGCATGCCAAAACCCATGGAAAGAATTCCCGTTGCAATAAATCGAGAGTCCATATCGGATTTAATTTCACCTTTTTTCTTTTCTTCATCTATCAGTCGAACAATATTATTCATATACTTGAAATCACTTTGAATTTTATCTTCATCCATTTTGCCGTCAATAAGGGCACGGGACAAAAGTCGCCAGTATTTTTCATTTTTCTGCATGGAGTAACTGCCCCGGACAAGCGCGTCGAGAAAACTATCAGGCTCCCCGGCATCTTCCCGAAAGGTGGAAACCAACCGGTCCAGGGTCTGGCGCACCAGGTTCTCTTTTGAACCAAAATAGATATGTACCAGACCATGGTTTACGCCTGCATGTAAGGCAATTTCCCTTACTGATACAGCCTCTATGCCTTTTTTTGACCATAGGTCAGCAGCGGCTTCTATCAGTGCATCAATCACTTTTTCCCGACCCCGCGGTTTTTCTTTTTTTCCCATGTGGCTGTTATATCAAATTATGTTTCCTTCGCATAGATATTTTTACGGGTACATTTAAAATACGGAAATATAGCCCGTATTCCTTAATAAAAAATTCCGTCTTGTTGATTGAAAAGTACCTGGTTGTTGTGGATCGGTTAAACAGTTTTTTGCCGTAGTAATAGAGGGAACAAATTAAAAAACAGGGGATTTGGGAAAGCCCGGCATAATTCATTCCGGTTGACAAAAAAGGGACAGGTAAGATATCTACAGATACGATTTCAAAAGGAGGAAACATGTCAGAAATGATCGCTTATTGTGGATACCGCTGTGATAAATGCGACACCTTTATCGCAACCCGGAATGATGATAATGCCATGAGGCAGAAAATCGCCGATGACTGGACAAAGAAGTTTAGCATGGATTTTCAGGCCGAACAGATGAACTGTGTGGGGTGCCTGTCTGATAAAGGCCCGTTTTTTTTCTATTGTGACATGTGCGAAATCAGATCATGCGCTCAGGAAAAAAGTGTGCTGACGTGCGCTCACTGTGATGATTACGGGTGTGACAAACTGGAACAGTTTTTACAGATGAGTCCGGAGAACAGGGAAATACTGGAAAATATCAGGAAAGGCCTCTGATTATAAAAAAGTACTGCCACCCGCCCTTTGATGTTCTTAAAAGCAGAAAAAGTATTTTCCAATATACCTGTTCCATAATTCCTCCATGAAGTTCATAGCCAGCACCCTGCATCCATAACAGGTCAGGAGGATATCACATCAACCGTTTGGATGCATGATCCGGATATACCCCCGGTACGGTAGGGGCAATCCCTTGTGGTTGCCCGGGTGGTTCTGGGTTGAAAATAATTCGTGTCCCTATTTTTCATTTCTTAACAAGACAGGTAAACATGCTGTATGATCATAATTTGACACTCTACAGTCCGCGTGTTAAATGTTTATTCAATACATCTGGTGATTGAGCTCCCTTATTCAAACTTCATATATAAAGTGAAATTATGGATCCATGGAAAATAAGGACAAACAGTCTGAACTATGACGGTTTTCATGCAGGTGACAGGAAAAATGATATGGTGCTCCTGTTGCACGGTTTCCCGCAGAGTGCTTATGAATGGCGGCTCCTTCTGCCACGGTTGGCGGAGAAAGGCTATTATGCTGTGGCACCCAATGGCAGGGGAACATCCGCTTGCCTGCGGCCGGATAAACAAAGCGAATATGCCATGGACAAACTGCTGGGGGATGTAACTGCCATAGCAGACTATCAGGGGGCTGAAACCTTCCATCTGGTTGGTCATGACTGGGGTGGAGCTGTTGCCTGGCAATTTGCCGCACGGTTTCCCGACCGCCTGAAAACCCTTTCCATACTTTCTACTCCCCATCCTGTGGCGTTTAATAATGCCCTGCATGATAAATCGTGCGATCAGTCTGAAAAGTCCCGTTACATGGAATGGTTCAGGGGCGATACCATTGAGGATGAACTTTTGTCCGACGATGCAGGCGGGTTGCAGAACTTTTTATCCATGGCAGGTATCAGTGAGGACGATATTCCCGTATACTTTGATATATTCAAAGAACGTGCGGCATTAACCGGCTCACTGAACTGGTATCGTGAAGCAGATCCGGCTGATGGCCATCTCCAGTCAGCTATTACCGTACCCACCCTCTATATCTATGGAACAGAAGACCTGGCACTGGGTATCGAAGCCGCGCGGGCGTCCGCAGAATTTTGTAAAGGATATTATGAATATGTGGAAATTGACGGTGCCGGCCACTGGCTGCCGGAACAGTCTGCAGAAGAAGTGAATCAGCATGTATTAAAGCATCTGTCAGCATAAGTGGTTTTAGAAAAAAATATGTGCAATTGTAGTGTATTCATTTTATTGAAGGCCGCGAAATCCCCCCCGGCCCCCCTTTACGAAAGGGGGGAGGAGCCTCCCCCTTTGAAAAGGGGGATCGAGGGGGATTTTATGATTGATTGAAATCCTTAAGTTAATGACATTGAGTCTGACA
>JAUXDD010000263.1 GCA_030618465.1 Desulfobacteraceae bacterium | reverse complement strand
TTCATTACATGCTGGGCGCGGATTACTCGGGCTTTTCAAACATCATGCTGAGTTTTCAGATTGAGCAGAAACATATTTTCGGTTTTAAAAAAGATGAGGGGGTTTTAAACCTGATCAAGGTCCAGCAGCCTGTAATGAATTTCCCTGAACGTGATCCTCCTGAAACAGGTGATCCCGACATGGAAGCGCTCGTAAATATTCTGGACATAATGCTCTCAGAAGATGGTAAACTGGAGGAAAACGAAAATATCGCCACCTTTGTAGCTGACTGGCGGACGCTGCAGGATAAGCTAAATACACAGCTGCTGGTCATGTACAACATCACCTATAAAGATTATTTCCTGAAACTTTCCGTGGGATACAATATCACGGATGCCCTGTGGGCGTATCTGGGCTACAACCTGCTTGAAGGGGATGACGGAACCGCCTTCGGTATTTTTGACAAAAACGATAATGTGTATTTCAAGTTGAGATATTCGTTTTAAGATACGAGCACACAGAAAGAAGTAAGGAACAAAAAAATATGAAGTATATCGTTAAAGTTGTTACCCGATTTCCGTTTGTGACAGTTATTTTGATGACAGCCATCACCCTGTACCTGGGATCTTTTCTGAAAGACCTCCACATGGACAACGATATTGCCAGTATGATTCCCGATGATCATCCCACAAACATCGCACAAAATAAAATCGAAGAGGACTTCGGGGTCGCGGAAATGGTTATGGTCGGACTGGTGACAGATAATATATACAACATTGAGTTCTTACAAAAGATCAAAAATATTTCAAAAAAGTTGAAAAGGCTGAAGATTGAATCCGATCCGTTTACAGATCCGGAAACCGGTGAACGCAAAACCAGAATGAAACGGTGTATCGAAGATGTGATCAGTCTGCATACCATGCCCTATATTGAAGGGACCGAAGACGGCATGGAAGTGGGCGACCTCATGAAAAAGGTGCCCCGAAACGATAAAGAAACGGCGTTGCTCAAAGAACGAATAGCATCATGGGATATTTATGAAGGCATCCTGGTTTCCGCTGATGCAACGGCTACGCTTATCGGCATAGAATACAAAAGCAGTCTGTCCTATGATGAAATGATGCGAATGGCAGACAGGGTCAGGCAAGCGGTTGAAGAGATCGATTTTGGTAATAATGTGGATGTTTATATTGCCGGTGAACCGTTTGTGGCATCGGTTATAAGCAAACAGATGGTTGAGGACAATCAGCGTATGCTTCCGGCTGTATTTGCCGTTGTTGTTATTTTCCTGCTCTTTGTCATGCGCAGGTTCTCCAGCGTCATATTGATATTTATCACAATCGGCATGAGTGTTGTCTGGACAATGGGATTTATCGGACGATTGGGATATCCGATTGCGTTAATGTCCTCATCTATTCCCATCCTTCTGGTTGCCATCGGGAGCGCGGTCTGTATTCATATTGTCAGTCATTATAATGATGAAAGGGCTGAAGGGAGAGATGCGGCAACAGCTGTTGGAAATACAATTCATATCATTGGCGTCTCCATACTTGCAACATCGGTAACCACCATGGTCGGTTTCCTGTCCCTGGTGGCATCCGGCCTGGTCCCCATAAAAGAGTTCGGTCTGTTTACAGCCGTCGGTATCGGGGTTGCATTTATTGTTTCGGTATTCTTTGTTCCTTCCATTCTGATTATCCTTAATAAATTCTCAGGGAAAAAGGCGGCAAAAAATGATAAAAACCGGAAATCCGGAAAAGCCAATATTGATCTGGTGCCTTTGTTAAACAAATTATTTGAATTAACGAGCAGATACAGCAAACCGGTCACGGTCGCCATTGTTCTGGTGATTGTGGCCGCAGCCTATTTTTCAACAAAAATTTATTCCGATATGAATCCTGTGATGAATTTCAAGGAAAAAGCGGAAATCAGAAAAGCGGAAGCCATGTTAAATGAAAAATTCTGCGGTACAACCACAATGGTTGTAACTGTTGAAGCAGATGAAGATGATTTTTTTAAACATCCGGATGCCTTGAAAAAAATCGACCAGTTTAAAATGTTCATGAAAAATGATCCCGCGGTTGGAGAGGTCAGCACCCTTGCCGACAGTATCAAACGAATGAACTATGCCATGAATTCAAACCAGAAGGAATATGACAAGATTCCTGATTCAAAAGAGCTGATCGCCCAGTATCTGCTTCTTTACGGTGACCCTGAAGATCTTTTAGGCATGGCAACTGCTGATTTCAGAAAAGTCCGGATGCTGGTTCTGCTGAAAGACGGATCGGTCAATACTTTAAAAAGAATTAACACCATGGCAACCGGCTGGCTCAGCAAAGAATTTCCCGGTTTTCAAATCTTAAAAGGGGGGCTCTCCCAGATGGCCCTTACCACAAACGATCTGGTTGTCACCGGGCAGATTAAAAGCCTGGGCTTTTCGATTGTTATTGTTTTCATTATTGCCGCAATTATCTTCCGGTCAATTATGGGCGGATTGTTTACCATCATCCCGTTAAGCATCTCCGTGATAATAAATTTCGGTATTCTCGGTCTGTTCCGGATTCCCCTGGATGTTGGGACCTCGCTGATTGCAAGTATTGCCATCGGCATCGGTGTGGATTATGCAATCCACTTTATTAATGGTGTCAAATACGGGATTATCGAAGGCGGCCTGGATAATGCCTGCCCCGGCGGGATAAAAATTACCGGCAATGCGATTGTTTTTAATGCATTTTCTGTGGCACTCGGCTTTCTGGTACTTATTTTTTCCTCTTTTTTGCCTTTAATCAAACTGGGCATTTTTATTGCGCTGACCATGGTCACTTCTGCTGCAGGCACATTGATAATACTTCCGGTATTGATCAATACAATAAAGCCTGCTTTTTTAAGAAAATACGACGTGGCAGAAAAATTATAACTCAGCCATTATTCCTTCCCCTCTGCTTCAACCGATTCATCTTTCGGATATTTGAGTTTGCGAATAACTGTCCGACCTTCATCGGTTTCAGACTCTTTTGTCTGAGTTCCACGGTTGAAGTTATATACCACATTCTCAATTTTCCATTTAATAACACCATATTCCATGATGGATACCTCCAAAGTATGGATTGCTTTTTTTCAGAAAAATCAATTTTCCCCGTCAGGGGAACTTATTAATCGATCGGGATCAGCCAGGGGCATCTTGCTGATGGTCTCTTTATTGCCGGCCTCAATCTTTTTTGGTTCTTCCCCCCTGGCGTATTCTACATTATCATCGCATCTGCTATCCGTTTCATCACTGCGGCCAAGGTTGGTAATCCTGGAAACAATTTCATCTGCAACCCTGTTAATTATCTGGCGTTTTCCTTTAGATGAAATGGCAATTCTCTTGACGGTATAACTCTTTTCAAGTATCTTGCTCTTTTGATAATGCAACTTTGACTGGCTCAGTTGCCTGGAATACACGTTAATAATTTTATGTATCTGATACGCAGGTATATCCAATACATTTCCCTTATAATTTTTTCGGTTTAATTAACGTCGATGGAATCGTAGAAAGTATAATCGCCGGCTAAGTAGTGTCCATCCAGAAATGAGATAGTTTGTTCAATTTCAAGGAAGGCGAAAATTTTAACCGGAGTAATATATTTAATATTTCGAGGATTAAAATTTGAGCCTGACGCAGAAATTGGAC
>JAUXDD010000065.1 GCA_030618465.1 Desulfobacteraceae bacterium | reverse complement strand
GCAAAAAGTGGACAATGGTTCACTGGTATTAAAAGAAAGACGATTTTTATCTCTTTCTGAGGCATTGTTTTCGATAACTCGGAAAAATGTATTTAATGATTAATCTCAATGGTGATTTTTTTCGTTAAACTGAAGTATAGTTAAAATTAAATGTGATTCGCACAATTATGTGCGAGGATCAATAGTTTAGTGACAAAGGCGTCTAACCCTGAATATGGGTAGACGCCTTTTTGTTTTTTAAATTGTAGTTATTGTCAATTATTTAAGGAGGATAAAACATGGATATGAGATTTTCAAAAAACAATGATGTACTGGGAACCACCAACAGGGGAAATGCGGCTGAATCAAGTCTGTGTACACTCTGTCGTGCAGACTGCCAGGGCAAATGTGAAACCTGGGTGTCAAGCATGGTTGGACGTAAACTGCTTTACCCGAGAAGTTTTGGAATTGTTACTGCTGGCGCAAACAATACTACCCATGTGGGAGTTTCATATAACTCACTGAGAATTCAGGGGTATGCTTACGGATCTCATGGCCTGCAGAATGGTCTTTCAAATGATCCTGATGACTGTATCTTCCCGAATGTTAGCCTTGAATCAGAATTTGGTAACAAAAAGAAAACAAAAATCCGTATGCCTCTGATGACCGGCGCACTTGGTTCAACATTTGTTGCAGCCAAATACTGGGATTCTTTTGCAATTGGTGGCGCTCTTTGCGGCATACCGGTTGTAATCGGTGAAAATGTAGTGGGTGTGGACCAGAAATCCGAAATCGGTGGCGGAACAGAGAGAAAAGGCAAAATAAAAAGCGCACCGGAACTTGAACGCCGTATTGACGGGTATCTCAGGTATTCAGATGGAGAATACGGGGCAATTATTGTTCAGCTTAATGTTGAAGATACAAGAAATGGTGTGGCTGAATTCGTTGTTGATAAATATGGCAACAAATGCATCATTGAATTGAAATGGGGCCAGGGTGCAAAAGATATTGGCGGTGAAATTCAGGTTACCAGTATTGAATACGCTCAGTTTTTGAAAAAACGTGGATATGTGGTTGATCCTGATCCGACATCTCCTGAAGTACAGGCCGCTTTTGAAAACGGTTCAATCAAATCTTTCGCCCGTCACAGCCGGCTGGGCGGGACCAATTTGAGTTCTGTTGATCAGGTCCAGGAAGATTTTATGAACAGCGTTGATTATCTTCGCGGCATCGGTTTTGAAAGAATTACGTTAAAGACCGGTTCCTATGGAATGGAAGAACTGGCCATGTCAATCAAGTTTGCAACAGATGCCGGTCTTGATCTCCTGACAATTGACGGTTCAGGTGGCGGAACAGGTATGAGCCCATGGAATATGATGCAGAGCTGGGGCGTACCCTCCATTAATCTTCACTCCAAAGCCCATGAATATGCGGAAATCCTGGCAGCAAAAGGCCAGAAAGTTGTTGATATGTCTTTTGCCGGTGGTTTTGCACTGGAAGATCACATTTTCAAGGCACTGGCACTGGGCGCTCCGTATACAAAACTCATCTGCATGGGCCGAGCGATCATGATTCCAGGATTCCTCGGTTCCAACATTGAAGGCGCGCTATATGCTGATAGAAAAGCGGGTGTGAACGGTCACTGGGCTGAACTGCCAAAAACCGTTCTCCAAAATGGAAGCACCGCGAAAGAGATTTTTGCCGGCTACTTTGATATGGAGAAGAAAGTGGGTAAAGATGAAATGAAAAATATTCCTTACGGTGCCATTGCCTTCTGGACTCTGGTTGACAAACTTGCCTGCGGCCTCCAGCAGTTGATGGCCGGTGCGAGAAAATTCTCTCTGAACCAGATTACTCGAAATGAAATTTTCTCCGGAAACAGGGAAACCGCAAAAGAAACCGGTATTCCGCATGTTTCTGATGTGAATGATGAAGGCGCAAAGAAAATACTTAATTCTTAGTATGTGGTTAAAAAATAAAGGGCCTTTTGGGGAATTTCCAGAAGGCCTTTTTTTTATCTTAAATGCCCTGAATAACGCAGGGGCGAACCCGTGTGTTCGCCCTGGCATGTAGTATTTTGAGGATTAAAATTTTCATCTGACGCGGAAATTCGGAACATTATGTGTTTTCGTTCAGGTAATAGTCACTTGATATCAGCGTGGTAATCCTGAAGCGATTTTACCCGGGTTTTGTTTTTCTGACGCGCGGTAATTCCTTTGGCTGCCGCCAGGGATGCTGCGGTTGTCGTTATATAAGGAATTTTATATTTTATTGCCGATTTACGGATATAGGAGTCGTCGATTTTGCTCTCTTTACCGCTGGGTGTATTGATAATGAGCTGGATTTCATTATTTTTTATCGCATCTACGATATCCGGACGGCCATGCCCTATCTTTTTTATTGCTTCAGAGTCGATGCCGTTATCTGCGAGAAGCTGATGCGTTCCGTTTGTCGCGATAATTTTAAATCCCAGTTCCCTGCTGAAAAGTCTGGCCGTTTCCAGTATGCCGGGTTTGTCCCTGTCTGCTATTGTTATCAGTACAGATCCTTTCAGGGGCAGTGGGGATTGTATGGCTTCCTGGGATTTGAAAAAGGCGAGCCCATAGGAATCCGCCATTCCCAGCACTTCACCGGTTGATCGCATTTCAGGCCCGAGAAGGGGGTCGACTTCGGGAAACATATTGAACGGAAAAACAGATTCCTTCACACCAAAATGGGGTATCTGTTTGCGCACAAAATCAAAATCAGAAAGTTTTTTGCCAAGGATGATCTGCGTGGCAATCCTGGCCATGGGGATGTTGCAGACTTTGGACACCAGGGGAACTGTTCTTGATGCTCTGGGATTGGCTTCAAGTATGTATACGGTATCGTCGGCGATGGCATATTGAATATTCATGAGACCGACGACCTTCAGTTCGATGGCAATTTTCCGTGTATATTCTTCTATGGTTTCAATGTGTTTGGTCGGGATGCTGACCGGGGGCAATACACAGGCGGAATCGCCGGAATGCACGCCTGCCAGTTCAATATGCTCCATGACGGCAGGCACAAACGCGTCTGTTCCATCAGCAATGGCGTCAGCTTCAGCTTCAATGGCGTTTTCAAGAAATTTGTCAATTAAGATCGGGCGATCCGGTGATACATCAACCGCCGCCGCCATATACTGTTTCAGCATTTCTTCATCCTGGACAATTTCCATTGCCCGTCCGCCAAGAACATACGAAGGACGTACCATCAGGGGGTAGCCGATATGATTTGCCACATCCAGTGCTTCTTCAAGGGTACTGGCCATACCGGACTGGGGCTGGGGTATTCCCAGTTCGTTCATTATTTTTCGAAATCTGTCTCGGTCTTCGGCCAGGTCAATGGCTTCAGGGGACGTGCCCAAAATTGTTGCACCGGCCTCAGCCAGTTCACCTGCAATGTTCAACGGTGTCTGTCCGCCATACTGGACAACGATACCTTCGGGTTTTTCTTTTTCATAAATACTTAACACATCTTCCACGGTAAGGGGTTCAAAATAGAGTTTGTCGGATGTGTCGTAATCGGTGGAAACCGTTTCCGGGTTGCAGTTCACCATGATGGATTCAAGGCCGGCATCCCGGATGGCAAACGCAGTGTGGACGCAGCAGTAATCAAATTCAATTCCCTGTCCGATTCGGTTGGGACCGCCGCCCAGCACCATGATTTTTTTGTTGCTGGTCACATCAACCTTGTCGGATGCATTATATGTGGAATAGTAATAGGCTGCATCTTCAACACCGCTGACCTGAACCGGTTCCCAGGCCTCTACAATACCGAGAGAAATGCGTTTTCCGCGAATCTCCTTTTCCGGTATACCAAGAATAGTTGCCAGGTACTTGTCGGCAAAACCGTTTTTCTTTGCAGCAGTCAGCAGATCATCCGTAAGTGTCTGCCCTTTGTATTTAAGGATTTTTTCTTCCAGTTCCACAAGCTCCTTCATCTGTTCAATAAACCAGGCCTTGATATGGGTGAGTTCATGGAGCTTTTGAATATCGGCTCCTTTTCTCAAAGCTTCATACATGATGAACTGGCGCTCACTTGTGGGTGTGCCGACGATGCTTAAAAGCTTTTCCAGGGGCATTTCGTTAAAGTCTTTGGCAAAACCCAGGCCGTGGCGGCCGTTTTCAAGGGAGCGAATCGCTTTTTGAAACGCCTCCTTATAGTTCTTTCCGATACTCATGACTTCACCCACAGCACGCATCTGGGTGCCCAGTTTGTCTTCAATATCTTCAAATTTTTCAAATGCCCACCGGGCAAATTTAACAACCACATAATCACCGGAAGGTGTGTATTTTTCTAATGTTCCGTCCCGCCAGTAAGGGATTTCATCCATGGTCAATCCGCCGGCAAGCAAAGAGGAAACCATGGCAATGGGAAATCCTGTGGCTTTGGATGCAAGGGCGGATGAACGGGAGGTGCGTGGATTGATTTCAATAACAACTACGCGCCCGGTTTCCGGATCATGGGCAAACTGGACATTTGTTCCGCCAATGACTTCAATGGCTTCAACAATGGAGTATGAATATTTTTGTAATCGCTGTTGAAGTTCCGGGCTGATGGTCAACATGGGGGCAGTGCAGAATGAGTCGCCTGTGTGGACTCCCATGGCGTCGACATTTTCAATAAAACATACGGTGACCATCTGGTTTTTGGCATCTCTTACCACTTCCAGTTCCAGTTCTTCCCAGCCCAGAACAGATTCTTCAACAAGTATCTGATTGACAAAGCTTGCAGCAATACCGCGTGCTGCAATGATCCGTAGCTCTTCAATATTATATACCAGCCCGCCGCCGGTTCCCCCCATTGTATAGGCAGGACGAATAACAACCGGGTAACCCAGTTCTTCAGCAACTTTTTCCGCATCTTTAACAGAATTGACTGCCTTGCTTTTTGGCATTTCAATACCGAGCTTGTCCATTGTGTTTTTAAAGGCGGTTCTGTCTTCACCACGTTCAATGGCATCCACATTAACACCGATAATCTTCACACCATATTTTTTTAATACGCCTATTTTTGAGAGTTCTGAAGAAAGGTTCAATCCGGTCTGCCCTCCCAGATTCGGCAGGAGCGCATCCGGGCGTTCTTTTTCAATGATTTCTGTCAAGGTCTTGATATTCAGCGGTTCTATATACGTTATATCGGCCGTTCCCGGATCGGTCATAATCGTTGCCGGATTTGAATTCACCAGGACAATCTCATATCCCAGACTGCGTAAGGCTTTACACGCCTGCGTGCCTGAGTAGTCAAATTCACACGCCTGGCCGATTATTATGGGTCCGGAACCGATAATCATTACCTTTTTTATGTCATCTCGTCTGGGCATAAAATGTCTCCTTTATTAAAATATGAGTCTTTTAAATGAAATTTAGTGGTAGTTATAATAGATAATAGATTTAATCAATACTAATAAAAAATTTAAGCCGCTATAAATTATTGTTTGCAATAATATCCATCTTTGATATCTCAATACTTTTTTAATGATGAACCATTGATACTTTGCATGAATTATTTTTGTGAAATCAAGGACATTAACGTTAGTTTTCGAGGGGGTCGTTTATGGGTGGTATATTTGGCAGTGTGACAAAAAAGGATTGCGTGATTGATTTGTTTTACGGGACCGATTATCTATCACATCTGGGTACGCGGCGAGGGGGACTTGCCGTATTAAATTCCAAAGGCTTTACACGGGCGATTCACAATCTTGAAAATTCCTATTTCAGGACCAAATTTGAATCCTATCTCCCAAAATTCCATGGGGATAAAGGGATCGGCGTTATCAGTGATCATGAAGACCAGCCCATGCTGATCAGCTCTCATCTTGGTACATTCGGAATCGTTACGGTTTCAAAAATTAATAATATTGAAGATCTTGTTAAAGACCTGTTTGAAAAGAACAAGCAGTTTTCCGAAACCAGTGGAATCGGGATCAATCCTACGGAACTGGTGTCCGCATTAATCAGCGAGAAGGAATCATTTGTGGACGGTATCATCCATGCCCAGGCATTGATCAAAGGATCGTGTACAATGCTGCTTTTAACAAAAGAGGGCATTTATGCGGCCAGGGACAAGCTGGGCAGGACCCCGATTGTTATTGGAAAAAAAGAGGGCGCGTTTGCCGCGTCATCTGAAACCTGCGCGTTTCCCAACCTGGGTTATGAAATTGAAAAAGATCTTGGACCGGGTGAAATTGTATTGATGACGGCAGACGGATGTGAACAGAAGAGGGCGCCAGGAGAGAAAATGCAGGTCTGCTCCTTTCTATGGGTGTATTATGGTTATCCTGCGTCAAGTTATGAAGGGATCAATGTCGAGGATGTCCGTTACAGGTGCGGCAATGCCCTTGCCAGAAATGATGACGTGGAAGTTGATTATATTGCCGGCATTCCGGATTCAGGTATCGGACATGCCATCGGATATGCCAATGAGAGAAAAATTCGGTACCGGCGTCCGTTTGTCAAATATACACCCACCTGGCCACGAAGTTTTATGCCCCAGAACCAGAGTATAAGAGATCTGGTGGCCAAAATGAAACTGATCCCGGTCAAAGATATTATTAAAGGTAAAAAGATCCTGTTTTGCGAAGACTCGATTGTCAGGGGCACCCAGCTTCAGGATAATGTCCAGATACTGTTTGACTACGGCGCGGATGAAGTGCACATGCGGCCCGCATGCCCCACACTGATTTACCCCTGCGAATTTCTGAATTTTTCACAATCCCGATCAACCATGGATCTTGCCGGTAGAAAAGCTATTAAAGAAATTGATGGGGTTGAGGATAGCGATCTGGATGAATATGCAAGGGCCGGATCTGAAAAAAATCTGGCAATGATCGAAAAAATCAGGCAGCGTTTGAAGCTCACATCCTTGAAGTTTCAACGCATGGATGACCTTGTTGAGGCAATCGGCCTGCCCAAGGAAAAACTGTGTACCCACTGCTGGGATGAGTCCAGTTATTTTTAATTGAGTCTATCTCTTTAACTATAAAAAAGAAGATTGAAAAATATTCTTGACAATATCGGAGTAAACTAATAAGTTAAATACTGACTGATCACTCAGTCAGTATTTTGTTTTTATGGAGCTTCGATGACAAAAAAAGAATTAATTCTGCAGGTTGCCACAGTGTTTTTTTCAAAAAATGGGTATTTTGAAACACCCATGTCTGACCTTTCAAAAAAAACGGGGGTAGCTGAAAGCACCATCTTTTATCATTTCAAAAGTAAGGAGAATCTTTTTATTGCCATTCTTGAACGAGTTAAAGATGATATTATCAAAGAATTTGAAGGGTATATGACAGAAAAAGAATTTGATAGCGGTCTTGATATGGTGGAAGTTGCCGTTTCATTTTATCTGTATCTTGCCGGTAAAATGGAAAACCAGTTCCTCCTGCTTCACCGCCATTATCCGTATAAGCTTGCTGAAATTAACCCTGTATGCAGAGCCCATCTTGAGTCGATATATGACTGCCTTGTGGATATTTTTGAGCGAGGTGTTTTACTTGGTCAAAAAGACGGTTCAATAGGTAATATGCCCACAAGGAAAGTCGCTTTGATCATATTTTCAATGGTTGACGGTATTTCGCGTTTTAAAACGTACAACCTGTATGATGCAGGCGCACTTTATAATCAGCTTATTGAGTCATGTCGAAGAATTTTAAAAAATGATAAATCTGAATAAGAGGTATTGTTAATGCTGACCAGAATTTTTCCGTTTTTAGAATGGTTCAAGGACTATGATTTTGGTAAATTTAGAATTGATTTTCTATGCGGGGTAACCGTTGCCCTGGTGTTAATTCCCCAGTCCATGGCATATGCCCAGCTGGCCGGCCTTCCTCCCTACTATGGTTTGTATGCTTCATTTTTGCCGCCGATGATAGCTGCCCTGTTTGGATCAAGCCGTCAGCTTGCCACCGGCCCTGTAGCCGTTGTTTCATTAATGACGGCTGCATCTCTGGAACCTCTGGCAACAGCCGGAAGCGAGGCATTTATTGCATATGCCGTTTTACTGGCTCTGACGGTGGGTGTATTCCAGCTTCTCCTGGGGGTTTTTCGTCTTGGACTGATTGTCAATTTTCTGTCTCATCCCGTCGTTAACGGATTTACAAACGCTGCTGCCATAATAATCGCCACTTCCCAGCTGTCCAAAATGTTTGGGGTATATGTGGACAAGGCACCGCATCATTATGAAACAATAATAAAGGTTATAGAATCTGCCATATCATATACCCACTGGCCCACCCTTCTTATTGGCCTGCTGGCCATTTCCATCATGTATGGACTCAGACGCATAAATCCGAGAATTCCAAACGTACTGGCAGCGGTTGTCATTACCACCCTTATCTCCTGGTCGATCGGTTTTGAGCACAACCAGCATGTGCCGGTTTCAGCCATACTGTCATCTGAAATTCAACCTAAGATCCGGGATTATAACCAGGCGATAATCAACGCCTCACAACTTGGCAATAAACGGGCGGAGTTATACACGAAAATCGAGAATCTCAAACATTCAGACCATTCTGACAGTTTGCCAAGAGAACTCCTGGAACTGGAACATGAGATTGCTCTTATCAGTATGGAAATTGAAGGCTTGAAAAACCAGGCGCATTTAGTAAGGGAGGAATTGAGATATATTAAATTTTCAGGAGTCGGGGTGTCTGACAACACCCTTTTATTTTATCCGGAAAATATGCTGACGCCGGGGAAAAAAACCGATGGCCGTATTTGGAGAATGAAGATTGGCAATTCGGTTATTGACGAAAAGTCATTGCTTATGACTGGGGGCGGTGCAGTGATTGGTGTCATACCCAAAGGACTTCCTTCTTTGAGCATCCCCAGACTTGAAATATCAGTTTTTATTCAACTTTTTCCTTATGCCGTCATCATTTCCCTTCTGGGCTTTATGGAAGCAATTGCCATTGCAAAGGCCATAGCTGCAAAAACAGGCCAACGGATCGATCCGAACCAGGAACTGATCGGTCAGGGACTGGCCAATATACTGGGTTCTTTTGGAAAAAGTTACCCGATCTCCGGGTCTTTTTCCCGGAGTGCGGTTAATTTCCAGGCAGGGGCTGTTACCGGTTTATCCAGCGTTGTCACAAGTCTGATAGTTGTTATTACATTAATCTTTTTTACCCCGCTTTTATACCATCTGCCCCAGGCCGTTCTGGCTGCCGTGATTATGATGGCAGTTATCGGACTGGTTAATGTGAGGGGGTTTATCCATGCCTGGCGGGCACAATGGTATGACGGTGCCATCTCCATTATCAGCTTTGTTGCAACCCTGATGATGGCACCCCATCTGGAGAAAGGCATTTATGTTGGCGTGGCATTATCCCTGCTTGTTTATCTGTACAAAAGTATGCGTCCAACCGTATCTTCATTATCAAGACACGAGGATAAGGCCCTCCGGGAAATCAGTGCGCACGGATTAATGAAATGCGAGTATATCGAACTCATCCGTTTTGAAGGGCCGCTTTTTTTTGCAAATGCCAGTTATCTGGAAGATGAGATTAACAACCGGATAATGACCGGGAAAAAAATGAAACACATTATTCTGGCTGCCAATGGCATTAATGATATAGATGCTTCAGGCGAAGAGGCCCTGTCCCTTATCGTAGACAGATTGCGAAGCGGCGGATGTGATATTTCCTTCAGCGGTGTTAACGAGTCTGTGATGAATGTATTCAAACGTACCCATTTATTTGAAAAAATAGGGTTGGATCATATATATCCAACAATGGAAAAAGCGATATATGCGATTCATAAATCTACCCATAAGGACAGTGATGAAAAAGACTGTCCTCTTATTACCGTTTGTCGTGTAATTGAACAAATGAACTAAAAAAGGAGACTATACATGCCGGTGATAACACTATTTAGTGGTAATTATTGCAAAAAAGAGCAGATAACAAAAAAATTGGTTGAAAAAACCGGATATAAACAAATTGGAGATGATGCCATTGTGGCCGATGCAGGTAAAATATCCGGCATGCCTGAAAATAAGATAAAAAAAGCGTTTGAGGCAAAGCCGTCTGTGTTTAACAATTTTACCCACGAGAAAGAACGAGCCATCGCCTATATGAGACTTGCCGTTGCAAAAATGCTTTCCAGAGACAACCTGCTTATTGACGGGTTTGCGGGGCAGCTTATCCCCAAGGAAATTACACATGTGCTTCGTGTGTGCCTTATTGCGGACATGAAATTCAGGACATCTGTGGCTGTTAATGATAATGGCTTATCTGAAAAAGAAGCGATCTCTCTTATCCACGGGCTGGATTCCGCAGGAGCCGCATGGGTCAATACCCTTTTTAAGAACAACGACCCCTGGGATACCTCTCTCTATGATATCATTATTCCCGTTGACAAAACAGAAATGTCAGAAACGGTGACCATTATAAATGATAACCTGAGCAGCGAAGTGATAAAACCCACCAGCAGTTCCCAGAAATCGGCATTGGATTTTCTACTTGCCGCGAACGTGGAAGTTGCCCTGGCAAATGAAGGACATACTGTCGGCGTGAGTGCCCGGGACGGTTCTGTTACACTGATCATTAACAAAAAGGTTCTTATGCTGGGCAGACTTGAAGAAGAACTCAAATCAGCCGCCGGCAAGGTGCCGGGTGTCAAAAGTGTGGAAACCAGGGTTGGCAAAGGATTTTATCAGGCCGATATTTACCGCAAATACGATTTGGAATTGCCGTCCAAGGTATTGCTTGTGGATGATGAACGCGAATTTGTCCAGACTCTTTCAGAGAGGCTGGTGATGCGTGATGTGGGATCGGCTGTGGCTTACGATGGTGAATCCGCCCTCAACATGATTAATGAGGATGAACCCGAGGTGATGATCCTGGACCTTAAAATGCCGGGCATTGATGGTTTTGAAGTGTTGCGGAAAGTAAAACAGACAAATCCTGAAATAGAGGTCATTATTCTAACCGGACATGGCTCTGACGCGGATGAAAAGGAGTGCATGAGACTTGGCGCATTTGCTTATCTGCAGAAGCCGGTAGATATTAATATATTAAGCGACACACTTAAACAAGCCAATGAAAAGATGCGACAAAATCTGAAGGAAATGAAATAACCGGCCAACCGGTCAACTTAAAAGACACAGGGGCAAGCATGCGGTTACTGGAAAAAGTGATTCCTGCTTTCTGGGATCAACAGGAAGTCGCTTCAAAATTCAAACGCCTGTATAACTTTCGCAGGATATGGAAAGTAACGGTCATATTGACATCCGTGGTTTCTATTCTTCCACTTTTGTTCTTTGCCCTGATCGACTATAACGTGACAAAGGAGTCTGTTGAATCTGAAATTATTTTGCGTACCTCCCAGTTTACATCAAACGTCTGGCGGTCTGTTTCTTTTTTCCTGGATGAACGTAGAGCAGCACTGGAATTTGCTATTTATGACAACACGTTTGAAGAATTATGCAATCCTGTCAGACTGGCAGAGCTGCTTGAAAATCTTAAAAAAGGGTTTGGCGGTTTTGCAGATATTGGTGTTATCAATTCTGCCGGTTTTCAGAAAAATTACATAGGACCTTATACGCTGGAACTGGAGGGTAAAGATTACAGCGACCAGGAGTGGTTTGGTGAAGTTGTTGAACAGGGCAAGTATATCAGCGATATGTTTTTAGGTTTCAGGAACGTTGAACATATGGTTATTGCGGTTAAGCACGACCTCCCGGATGGTTCGTTTTATGTACTTCGGGCAACACTGGAACAGCAGTTCAGCAATATGCTTACACAAATGGAAGTGAGCGGGCGGGGCGATACATTCCTGATAAATAAGAACGGCATGATCCAGACACCTTCCCGTTATTATGGCAAGGTTTTTGAAAAAATTTCCCTGCCGGTTCCCCGGTATTCACCAAAATCACAGGTGATCGAAGGAAAAAATTCGGACGGTACCTCCATTATCGTTGGTTATGCCTATATTCCTGAATCGCCTTTCATACTCATGGTGGTCAAACAAAAAAACGAGTTAATGAAGCCCTGGTATGAAACACGCATATATCTTATCGGGTATTTAGTGATCAGCATTACAGTTATTATCATCTGGATTCTGGGATCGGCAACGTATCTTGTGAGCAGATTGCATTCAGCGGATCAAAAAAGAGTAAAGAATCTGCACATGGCTGAATATTCCAACAAAATGGCATCCATTGGACGTCTTGCAGCCGGTGTGGCCCATGAAGTCAACAATCCTCTGGCGATTATTAACGAAAAAGCCGGACTGATAAAGGACATTTTTACTTACAGGAATGAACATACCGGGGATGCAAAGCTGATTTCAACCGTGGACGCCATCCTTTCATCTGTAGAGCGGTGCGGCAAAATCACCCGGCGGCTTTTAAGATTTGCAAGGCATATGGATGTGAATATTCAGCAGATTTCTCTTGAAGAAATTATTAATGAGGTACTTGGGTTTCTGGGAAAAGAGGCTGAGTATCGAGACATTGATATTATTGTAGATATTGACAAGGAAATCCCCCGGCTGGAAAGTGACCGTGGCAAACTGCAACAGATCTTTCTTAATATTATTAACAATGCATATGCAGCCATGAGTGACGGTGGACGCCTGGAGATTTCTGTCAGGTGCAAAGAAGAGGGATTTGTGTCGGCAACTGTTTTTGATAATGGGTGCGGCATTCCGGAACCAGATCTTAAGCGTGTATTTGAGCCTTTTTTTTCAACCAAAACAAACAGGGGCGGTACCGGACTTGGCCTGTCAATAACATATGGGCTTGTTCATGAACTTGGAGGTGAAATCCACGCGACAAGCAAAGCGGGGGAAGGCACCAGTTTTATCATCACGCTGCCGTTAAAAATGACACCCAAAAAAGAGGATAAAACATGCGAGTACTACTAGTCGATGATGAAGAAGAATTTGTTACCACACTGGCAGAACGGATGTCCTTCAGAGAAATTGATGCAGACTGGGCCACAAGTGCAGAGGATGCGCTGAAATTAGTGGAAACAAGTACATATGACATTGCACTGCTGGACGTCAAAATGCCAAGGATCAGCGGGCTGGAACTTAAAAAGCGACTGGTGGAGAAATGCCCCGGCATGAAATTTATCTTTCTTACCGGACATGGCTCGGAAGATGATTTCGTGGCCGGTACAACTGAAGCCGGTGCTGCTTTTTATCTTGTTAAACCCGTCAATATTGAAACCCTTGTGAGAAAGATGAATGAAGTTCTTAATTCTTAAACTTAATAAATGAGAGTATGATATGGAAAATGAGAATAATACAGCCGGTGAGACAGGACTCCGGTTTTTTGGAATAATGACAGCGTCTATCTCCCATGAAGTTAAGAATGTTCTGGCTATTATTAACGAAAATGCCGGTATTCTGGAAGATTTCATTTTAATGGAAAATAAGGGAGTCCCTCTTAATTCGGAAAAAATAGGGAATGTGGCAAAAAGGATTTTGAAGCAGATCCAGCGGGCCGATGGGATCATTAAAAATATGAACCGGTTTGCCCATAGTAGTGACTCTCCCATAGAAAGTGTTGATATCGGTGAAATCGTTTTACTTGTAGTCACACTGTCCGGCCGGTTTGCTTCCAACAGGGGGATAACGATAAACCAGCAGACCGGCAATGGCCCGATACCAGTTGTAACACATCCATTTTACCTGGAAAATCTCATCTGGCAGTGTCTTGATTTTTCTATGGATGTTTCAGGAGAAGATAAGACGGTGGAACTTTCCGCTGAAAGGACAGCGAACGGCGCTGTAATCAGGTTTAGTGACCTTAAAGGATTAACAGGGGATCAGACAAAAAATTTCCCGACAGAAAAAGAGGAATCACTGGTTAATGTGCTGAGGGCCCGGCTTATTGTCGATGGTGAGGCCGGCGAGATCGTCCTTACATTGCCCGGTGTGATTGATTCGTAGCACTTACTTAATCATAAAAAAGAGACCATTATTATATTATTATTGATAAAGGAGGAAGATTATGGATGAAAAAGTATTACTCGTAGATGACGAACAGGATTTTGTGGAAGCCCTTGCTGAACGGATGGAGACCCGCGGCATGAAAGTTTCGGCAACGACAAGCGCAAAAGAGGCCATCAAGAAAATTGAGACGGAATCTTTTGATGCCATCGTACTGGATTTGCAGATGCCAGAAATGGATGGGCTTGAGGCGCTGTCAATTATAAAAAAAATAAAACCTGAACTCCAGATTATCCTTCTGACGGGTCATGCAACAGTTGAAAAGGGCATTGAGGCCATGAAGCTCGGAGCGCTGGATTTAATTGAAAAGCCGGCTGATCTGAAGACAATTGTTGAAAAAATTAATACCGCCAAGGCGAGAAAAATGATCCTTGTGGAAAAAAAGACTGAGGAGAAAGTTAGAAAGATCGTAACCAGTAAGGGCTGGTAAATGATCCTGCTTTGAGACCTTTGAAAAACGTCCAGTTTTATCCAGGTCCAGGGAAGCCGAAAATTTTAACCACAGGCGCCCCGAAGGAAGTGCCCCTGGGGTGAATATTTGAAACTGACGCAGAACTTGGACAAAAGGGGGCATTTTTCAAAAATAAATTTTTTGTTAAATCCAGTGTCGCCTGTATCCCCGTTTTCACGGGAATGACAAATTAGCCGCCCCGCGCCATTCCCGTGAAAACGGGAACCCATATTTCTGCAAC
>JAUXDD010000134.1 GCA_030618465.1 Desulfobacteraceae bacterium | reverse complement strand
CGGCTTTACCGTCCTGCGTATATCGAACTTCAGGATCTCTTCCCAGATTACCAATAATCATCGCTTTATTGAGACTGGCCATAGTTTTCCTCCCTCTCCCGGAACATATTAAATTGAATATTATTTTTTGATATTTTAAAGATAACAACCGGCGATCGACTATCTTTTGTTTAATTGTTTTTTTTTACACAAAAACATTACCGAAACAAAAAGTCAATTGCTTCCTTAATATTCTTGTCATACATTATCAAGAAAATTTATTGTGCCGATTTTTTAATTATTTTATTTTCTGCCACAAAGGCACAAAGACACGAAGAACAACAAAGATTCTTTATTTTTTGTGCCTTAGAGCCTTTGTGGCAAATCTTTTGTTTTCAGCTTTGCCGGGGTCAGGAGTTCAACATTGGTATTAGACAACGCACTTAAAAAACGCATAAAACGACAGATAACCGGCCGTATTCAGAATTTCTTTGCTGTTACAGCTCCCGGCTTTGAAAAAATCTGTTTTGATGAACTGATGGCCCTGCCCCTTTCCATGCATGAGGCATCCATTGTTAACGGAGGAATTGAATTTAAAGGGCGTGTGCATGACTGCTATCTTGCCAATCTGCATCTCCGAACGGCGGGCAGGATACTTATGCGTATGGGCGAATTCAAGGCATCTAATTTCAGAACCCTTGAAAAAAAACTGTCTGATTTTCCGTGGGAGCTTTTTCTGACCCAGGACAGCAATCCGCAAATAAACATAACTTCACGGCATTCAAGACTTTACCACAAAAATGCCATTGCAGATCGTTTTACATCAGGCATTATAAAATATTTCAGCCGGACACATCCGATAGTGGATCTAACGCAACCTGCTTCCCCGCAAACAATATTTGTTCGTGCAGTTAATGACCATTTTACACTATCTATCGACAGCAGCGGAGACCTTTTATATAAACGAGGTATAAAAAAGCACGGCGGGAAAGCACCCATACGCGAAACAACAGCTGCGGCAGCTTTAAAACTGGCAGGGTACACAGGAAAAGAACCTTTAATCGACCCCATGTGCGGATCAGGGACGTTTTCTCTTGAAGGCGCAATGATGGTAAAGCATATTCCATCCGGCTGGTTTCGGGATAATTTCGCATTTATGGGATGGCCATGTTTCAGGCCGCAACGGTGGAATTACATCAAACAGGAGTGCGGACACTCTGTTATTCAGGCGGATCATCCGCTTGTTTTCGCATCTGACATCAATCAAAACGATTGTGATTCCTTACAAAAAAGCATAACGGAATCGGATCTATCCGACTCGGTTTATGTGTGCTGCCGGGATTTTTTTGAAATAACACCCAAAAATTTTTCAGAGGGAGATACACTGAAAACCACGGGACTTGTTGCACTCAATCCGCCTTATGGCCTTCGTATCGGTTCAAAACAGGAAAGCAGCAAACTGTTTTCAGAAATCATCAATAAGCTGGAAAAAGATTTCAAAAGATGGAAAATCGCCCTTATCCTTCCTGACAAAAAATTATTGAATAAAATCCCTGTCAACCTGGACAGGCATGATCTTTTCCACGGCGGACTGAAGCTGACGTTGTTAACCGGAAGGGTTTAAAAAGTGATCGGTTACCACTGGACACTGACAACCGGACATTAAACAGTAAACGTAGCACAGGCATCTTCCGATTCCCATACAGTTACCCGGGATACACGGATTGAAGGGGTGTCAAAATGTTCCTGGAGTTTTACGGCAATATACCGGGCAATATTTTCTGATGAGGGGATCTGGTCGGGTATATAATCAAGTTCATTCAAATATTTGTGGTCCAGCGTATCCATAATTTCGGTCATATGGTTCTTTAGTTCTCCAAAATCAACCAGCACACCGGCTTGATTGAGTTTTTCACCGGCCACACATGCCTCAATTTTCCAGTTATGCCCATGCAGATTTTCACATTTCTCCGAAACCATCTTTAATTTATGTGCAGCTGCAAAATGTGTTAAAATTTTTAATTCAAACATGTGTTCTTCTCCGATTCAGGATGCCTTCCCCTTAAACATGTCCTTTAATTTATTTTTAAATTTATCAGATTCCAGTCTGGCAAATTCCTTTAGCAGCGACTCCTGCTTCTTGCTTATGCCGGTAGGAGTTTTAACTTCAACCTGAATGATCTGGTCACCGCGATGATTGCCCCTTAAAGAAGGAATGCCTTCATCCTGAAACCGGAATATATCCCCAAACTGGGTTCCTTTTGGAATACTCAGTGTCTTCTCACTATTTAAAGTCGGCACTTTTATTTTATCACCAAGAGTGGCCTGGACAAAAGAAATCGGTATTTTGCATATGACATCGGTTTCATTGCGTGTAAAAAAATTGTGTTCTTTTACATTGATAAATACATAAAGATCACCCGAGGGGCCGCCATTTACACCGGCCTCACCTTCTGAAGTCAATCTCAGTCTTGAGCCGTTATCAACACCGCCTGGTATTTTTAATGACACTTTCTTTTTTACAATAACCTGCCCTCTTCCGTCACATTCCGTGCAGGGGGTTGTAATGGACTGCCCTCTTCCGTTACATGTGGGACAGGTCGATCTCAGAGTAAAAAATCCCTGGGACCTGGAAACCTGCCCTGAACCACGGCAGTGACTGCAGGTTTCCGGGTGTGTATCCGGCTCGCAGCAGCTGCCTTCACATCTGGAACAGGTTTCCGATTTTTCCAGATCAATTTCCGTTTCCATTCCGAATGCCGCATCCATAAAATCAAGTGTCAGGTCATAACGCAGGTCATGTCCCCTCTGCGCCCGGTTTCTTGAATAGGAACGCCTGTTGTCAGAGCTGAATCCGAAAAAGTCTTCAAAAATATCCCCAAAACTGGAGAAGATATCTTCAAAACCACCAAAGCCGGAGAAGCCGGAGCCTTCAAGCCCCTTATGGCCATACTGGTTATAAATATTTCGTTTCCGGGGGTCCTGAAGCACTTCATATGCTTCAGCTGCTTCCTTGAATTTTTCTTCAGCTTCTTTATCACCCGGATTCTTGTCTGGATGATATCTGATTGCAAGTTTGCGATATCTGCTTTTTATTTCCTGTCCCTCAGCATCAATACTGACGCCAAGGATCTCGTAATAATCACGTTTTTCGGTCATTTAATTTCCCGGTATGTTCAGGTTGTCACTCAATGTTACTCAGTATACAAAAAATCCTGTTTTCAAGTTATACGCACACTTATCCGGATAATTTTGCAGACTAATTGTATAACCAGATAAACTAATACAAAAATATGAGATGTCAATGGGGAATACGGAGAATTGATTTATACCCTCACGCCGTATAAGGCCGTTTCAAAACGGAATCCTTCAGCCATTCTTCATCGTTTCTTTTCGGATATTCAATATTGTAATGAAGTCCGCGGCTTTCTTTTCTCTGCATGGCGCATTTTATAATCAACTCGGCTACGGTTGCAATATTCCGAAGCTCAATGAGATTTGAAGTAATCTTAAAGTCCCAGTAATATTCATGAATTTCTTTCCGGATAAGTTCAATGCGCCGGCTGGCCCTGGCCAGCCGTTTATCCGATCTCACAATTCCCACATAGTTCCACATGAACTGCCTGATTTCGTCCCAGTTCTGGGAAACCGTAATCCCCTCATCACTGGGGGTTGTACCGGTTTCATCCCATAACGGCAGGTCCGGAACAGTATTAAAATCAATTGTGCCCAGATCTTTTACAGCCTGTTTTGAAGCTTTATCGGAATATACAAGTGCTTCAAGCAACGAATTGCTTGCCAGGCGGTTTGCACCGTGCAGCCCGGTACAGGCTGCCTCACCTACGGCATAAAGACGACCGATATCTGTCCTTCCGGACAGATCAGCAACAACACCGCCGCACATATAATGAGCAGCAGGCACAACCGGTATGGGCTCTGTTGTCATATCAATGCCGTAAGTCAGGCACCGTTCATAGAGATTGGGGAACCGGGTTTTTACAAAATCGGCATCCTTATGGGATATATCGAGAAGCACGTAATCGTCTCCGCTCTTTTTGAGCTCGGAATCTATTGCACGGGCAACAACATCCCTGCATGCAAGTTCTTTCTGCGGATCATAGTCTTCCATGAAGGAACGGCCGGCACAATCAACCAGACGCCCGCCTTCACCTCTCACAGCTTCGGAAATAAGAAAATTTTTCGCTTCAGGGTGGTACAGGCATGTGGGATGGAACTGCACAAACTCCAGGTTGGCAACCGTTGCGCCTGCCCTGAATCCCATGGCAATGCCGTCCCCGGTGGCTATGTCCGGATTGCTGGTGTACAGGTAAACTTTTCCCGCGCCACCGGTAGCAAGAAGGGTAATCTTTGAACTGAACGTTTTTACCCGACCGGTTTCATTATCCAGCACATATGCCCCGCAGCAGTAATCATCACGTGTAGAGATGACCGGCCCCTTTTTTATACGGGTTGAAAATATGATCAGGTCGATGGCAACATGGTTCTCAAGAAGAGTTATCTTCTCATTATTTTTCACTTGATCAAGCAGCACACTCTCAACTTCCCGTCCTGTCATGTCATGGGCATGGACAATTCGATTCTGTGAATGACCGCCTTCACGCCCCAGATCAAAATTCTGTTCATCTTTTTTTGACCGGTCGCTGTCACCGATGTTGAATTTTACACCAAACTCCAATAATTCCCGAATCCTGTCCGGTCCGTCCTTGACAACCATCTCCACCACATCCCTGTTGCAGAGACCGTCTCCTGAGGCAAAGGTATCCCTGATATGGAGACCAAAAGAATCGTCTTTGCCAAATACAGACGCAATCCCCCCCTGAGCCCGGTTGGTATTGGTATCCATGGCTTCTTTTTTGGTAATCAGGACAACGCTGCCGAATTTTGCCACCTTGAGTGCAAAAGCAAGGCCGGCGATTCCACTGCCGATTATCAAAAAATCACTTTTATATTCCATAATATATTACGGTTTTTGCTTTTTATCTCAGAATCTATAGTAATGACGACCGACGACGCTGGCTTTTTGTACTGAATCCGATAATAAATCCAAAAAGAAGAACACCGGCACCGCACAGGCCGGCGATGATATATTTTTGAATATTTGCTTTCTGCATTTTATCAGCTTTTTCAGTTACTTCTTCGAGACTGGTGGTTGACTTCCTATATTTCTCCTTTAGTTTCAGGAAGTCAGCCGATTCGACCTTGAGCGTCTCATAAGACTTGCTGACACCGGCAAGCATTTCTTTTGTACTTGCCAGCCCGGAACCGAGTTTCCTGTTTTCCGTCTTCAAACGATTATTTTCGTCTTTCAATGATGCTAATTGCACAAGTACCCGGTTATATTTTCCTGTCAATTCATCAAATAAAATGACCCCGGTCTTTTCCGATTGAATAAAACGGGTTAGAACCCACCCTTCCGATCCATCCGGCGTTTTGATCAAAGTCCAGTCTTTTCCGTGTTTCAGCACTTCAACAGCCAGGCCGGAACGCAGCATCTTTTTTATCTTATGATCGGTCCCCTGGCCCGACCGTAACGTTATTTCAAAACTATCGGTAACATACATAATTTCAGCGTGAACCGCCACAGACGAAATGATAAGGAAAATGCCGATTACTACAATCTTTTTCATAAGTCATACTCTCCAGAAAATGGTTTATTTTTCTAATCCGAATTACTATAAAATTAAACGAAGGTCTCAGTTTGTTTATTGTCTCTTTTTGAATAATTACGTTTTATAAAAAAGTAATATTTATTCAATTTTTATTTAAAAAGCAACTGTCAACTGAAAAATATTGTCGGCAAACTAAGCTCTAAAATACCGTTCCTTTTCACTGTAAATGCATCCGCAATACTGCTGACGGTACAATTCAAGGTATTTTGAGGTCTCGACGCCCTCTTTCCATCCTTCCCTGAAATCATGATAATAAAATTTAACGCCCATATATTTTCCGATGGATTCACCGATAGACCGGATCATGTCATGTTTCTGGAATTTACTGTACAGCAGGGTAGATGAAAAATAATCGAACCGGCCTTTTTTTGCCATTTTTGCCGTTGCTGTCAGACGTTCGTGATAGCACAGGGAGCACCTGTTTTCCTCCCGGAATACAACTTTCTGTAAAAATCCTTCCAGGTCATACCCATCCTGATAAATCACGCGCAGATCAATCATTTTTGAATACGCTTCCAGTGTCTGCTGGCGCTTCAGGCATTCGGTAAACGGATGAATATTATGCCTGTAATAGAAGCCCATCACATCCATTCCATTGTTTCTGAGAATCTTGACCGGATATATGGCGCATGGAGCACAACATGTGTGAAGCAACAGTTTCAATATCTCTCTCCGAAAATAGCGGTTCCCACCCGGACAATGGTTGCCCCCTCCTTTATGGCCACCTCAAAATCCCCGGTCATCCCCATTGAAAGGCCATCCATACTGACATTTGGAATCCGCTCTTCCTCAATGCTGTCCCTGAGTTCACGCAGGGTCCTGAAATAGGGGGCCACATTTTCAGGGTCATTATATAATGGCGGAATAGTCATCAGCCCGCGGACATGAAGATTTTTAAAACCGCTCACAGCCCTTACAAGATCTGTGGCACCATCAGGAGAAACACCGAACTTTGATGCTTCCATACCCGTATTGACCTGTACCAGGATATCCTGGACCTTATTGATCTTTCCGGCCTCCTTATCCAGGGTGCCTGCCAGTTTTACCGAATCCACCGTATGGATCAGGTCAAACAGTTTGACCGCGTACTTTGACTTGTTTGACTGAAGATGACCGATAAAATGCCAGGAAACCTGGTATACAGCCAGCTCAGCAACCTTTTCCCTTGCCTCCTGGATATAATTTTCACCCAGGACTGCCACGCCTGCGTCTATTGCCTGCCTTACTTTTTCTGCAGACATGGTTTTGCTTACAGCCACAAGTGTGACTGTTTCCGGATCACGGCCGCATGAAACCGCAGCCTCTTTTATACGATCGTCTATCGCTTTTAGTTTGTCCTTCAATTTTAACAACCTTTATCAATCTCTCGCCCGCTGCGCTCATGGCGCTAAGGATATTTTTTTTCACTGTTGTCCAAAATTGCTTAAAAACAGTGATATCTACCACAGAGGGCACAGAGAACACAGAGGTTTTTTTCTTTGTCGCTGAGAAAGGCGGCAAAGAAAAAACGATAAATCACTCTATAGCATAATATTTAATAAACTTCCCATAGGGCTTGATGATTATTGTTTTTCGTCCTTTCAACAAAAAACAATGAAATAATTAACTCTGTGCTCTCAGTGTGCTCAAGCGTAGCGGGTGGTAAAAAAAATCAACTTTTTTAATTGTTTTGGACACTAATGATTATTCATGTCACTTCCAATTGTAATAGCCCCTTCCTGAATCAGATGTTCAATCACTTCACAGACCGGCAGGCCCACAACATTGGTATACGATCCATTAACCCGCCTCACAAGAAACGTCCCCAACCCCTGGATAGCATAGGCACCGGCCTTGTCAAACGGTTCTTTTGTATGCACGTACCATTCGATTTCCTCTTCAGACAATTCTTTAAAAACAACTTCCGTCTGGACTGTTTCTGAAAAGGCCCGCTCTTTTTCCCTGCAGCATATAGAATAGCCGGTATATACAAAATGGGATTTCCCGCTCAGGCGATTTAACATGCCCCGGGCATCATCCCGGGAACCGGGTTTGCCAAGTATTTTCCCGTCTATCAAAACAATGGTGTCAGCACCGATAACCCAGCAGGCCGGATGTTCTTCAGCCACATCCCCGGCTTTTGCTTCAGCCAGTACTTTCACATAATGTTCCGGTTTGGTAACCGGTATGGAATCTTCATCCACCGAACTCGGAATGACGGAAAACGTTAAACCGGCCTGTTCCAGGAGATACTTCCGTCTCGGAGATGCAGAGGCAAGAATCAAAGATGCCTTATCATTTGAATTTTTCATGAGGGTTTCTTATCAAATGACATATTGTTTGACAAGTTTCATTAAAAAAATTCACTGATGCAAGATAAAAGATGCATCACGCATCACGTACTCTGCGGCTTAAGAAAGCGGGCGGGAGATTAATTTAAAACTGAAATATCACTTTTGCCTTGAAAACAAATCAAAGATGCTGTATTTGTCTTCTTGAATTTTTATATATCATTATTTTGCCTGGGTGGCGGAAATGGTAGACGCAAGGGACTTAAAATCCCTCGATCGCAAGGTCGTGCCGGTTCAATTCCGGCCCTAGGTACCATAAAATAAGGGGGTTACATATTCATTATGTAGCCCCCTTATCTTTTTGCTGAATTTCCCACCACTTTATGTGGGAGACGCCCTGCTGAATGCAGGGCGGTTTGTATATATAGGAAATACTATGGTTCAGAGTTTTTACGTTGAGGAATCATAGAACTTAATGCCCCAATATTTGC
>JAUXDD010000171.1 GCA_030618465.1 Desulfobacteraceae bacterium | reverse complement strand
CAAACAAAGCTACTTTCAGAAGGTGGAACATTAAGACTTATCAATAGTTATGTTCAGCCGGTTTTAGAAAAATTAGGATATGACGAAGATCAGATTCAAAATATAAGGAAATTAAAAATGAATGACAACGCACTTAATAACAAAAATGGATTTCCTGTAAAAACAGTCCTGGTAACTGTTCTTGCAACCCTGGTAGTTGCCGGCAGTGCCGCATACCTGGCCGGGTATTTTGGCCCGACAGGAAAACAACCGGATGAAAAGGGCACGGTTATTTTCCATGAAGAGCATGCTGAAGAAACACTCTACAGCTGCGGCATGCATCCCTGGATCATTGCAAAAGAACCCGGCAACTGCCCGATCTGCGGAATGGAGCTGACGCCTAAGCGGAATGGATTTGTTGAAACAGAAGACACCGGCGAAAGAGAAATTGCCTACTGGAGGGCGCCCATGAACCCGACGGAGATCTATGACAAACCAGGGAAAAGCGCCATGGGTATGGATCTGGTTCCAGTGTATGAAGATGAGGTGCCAGGGGGCGTGGAAATAAAAATCGATCCGGTAACGCAACAGAATATGGGAATCCGTACGGCAGCAGTAAAAAAAGGGGCGCTGGTACATACCATACGTACCTACGGCCATATCACCTACGATGAAACCCGGACAGCCCAGATCAATCCAAGGTTTTCCGGATGGCTGGAAAAACTGTATATTAATTTTACCGGGCAGTTTGTGAAAAAAGGAGAGCCCATGTATGAAATTTATTCTCCGGAGCTGATAACCGCCCAGGAAGAGTACCTGGAAGCATACAGAAGCCACAGGCAAAATCCGGGAAGAATCGGGAAGAAACTCCTGGAATCGGTTCGTCGCCGGCTTGAATATTTTGACATCGCAGACAAAGATATTCGCAATCTTGAAAGATCAAACCGTATAAAGCGGACAATGACCGTCCGTTCACCATATAAAGGTGTGGTTACGCACAAAAATGTCGTGGAAGGTGGTTTCGTGAAAGCAGGAACAACAATATATAAAATTGCAGACCTTTCGCGAGTATGGGTTGAGGCCCATATTTATGAATATGAGCTTTCGCAGGTAGTACCCGGGCTTGAGGCACACATGACCCTGCCCTATCGCCCCGGCAAAGTATTTACCGGTAAGGTGGCATATGTGTATCCCTATCTCCAGCAGAAAACCAGGGATGTGGTGATTCGACTGGAATTTGAAAATCCGGATCTGGAACTCAAACCGGATATGTATGCGGATGTTCGCATAAAGACAGCTGCAGAAGGCGAAGGGACGATCATTCCTTCAGAATCGGTAATACGGTCAGGTAAACGCAATGTGGTTTTTGTGGATCGGGGAAAGGGAAAGTTTACACCCCGTGAAATTACCCTGGGCGTGTCTCTTGATGGAGGGATGGTACAGGTGCTGGCGGGAATTGCCCCGGGAGAAGTCGTTGTCACATCCGGGCAGTTTCTGCTGGATTCCGAATCCAAGCTGAAAGAGGCGGTGCAGAAAATGCTTGAGGTGAAATCCGTAAGCGGAGAATCCAGGGAAAGTAAAGATGATGTTGAATCAGATGACGATTTTTTTGGGGATATGGAATAGAAAAAATTGCCTCTCGCAAAAGGCGCAAAGTAAAAATGCTGTTAGTGTGGGCCGGGTGATTGTAACGAAATCCGGTATAACCGGAGAATGTTTGAAACATCTCAATAATCCGGTGAAGCCGGTTGATAATAATAAGGAAACGAACAATGATTGAAAAAATAATCGAATGGTCGATAAAAAATAAATTCATGGTCATCCTGGCAACGGTGTTTGTCATCGTCGGAAGCTTGATAGCCATGAAAAACATGCCCCTGGATGCCATACCTGACCTGTCTGACGTTCAGGTGATCATTTATACGGAATACCCGGGTCAGGCGCCGCAGGTGGTTGAAGACCAGGTGACCTACCCGCTGACAACAGCCATGCTGAGCGTGCCGTTTGCCAAAGTGGTCAGGGGGTATTCGTTTTTTGGGTTTTCATTTGTCTACATTATTTTTGAAGACGGAACCGATCTTTACTGGGCCCGTTCCCGGGTCCTGGAATATCTGAATTTTGTTTCCGGCAGACTGCCTGCCGGTGTAACGCCCAGCCTGGGTCCGGATGCCACAGGCGTCGGCTGGGTATATGAATATATCCTGAAGGACACTACAGGAAAACATGACCTGCAACAGCTCAGGAGTCTGCAGGACTGGTATCTCCGGTATGAACTGACATCCGTCCCCGGTGTATCTGAAGTGGCCGGCATCGGCGGGTTTGTCAAACAGTACCAGGTTGAAGTGGATCCCAACAAGCTGCTGGCTTACAATATTTCCATCCAGAAAATAAAAATGGCAATCAGGAGGTCCAACAATGATGTGGGTGGAAAACTTGTTGAAATGGGGGAGACCGAGTTTATGGTGCGCGGTCTTGGTTATATCAGCTCAATTCAGGACCTGGAATATATTGCCGTAGGTGTGGACAGTAAGGGAACCCCGATTCTGCTGAAAAGTATTGCCAATATTCAGATAGGACCCGAGCTGCGCCGTGGCATTCTGGAGTGGAACGGCGAAGGTGAGGTTGTAGGCGGCATTGTTGTCATGCGGTTCGGCGAAAACGCACTGGAAGTTATTCGCAATGTAAAGGAAAAATTGAAGTCCCTTGAAAAAGGGCTCCCCGAAGGTGTTGTGATCGAAATGGGATATGACCGGTCCGGCCTGATCGAACGGGCGGTGCATACCCTTAAAAAGAAGCTGGTGGAAGAAATAACGGTAGTCGCCATTATCTGTATTATTTTTCTGCTCCATTTCCGGTCAGCGTTTGTTGCTGTTTTTACATTGCCCGTAGGTATACTGACAGCCTTTCTGGCCATGTATTTTTTAGGCATCAACGCCAATATCATGAGCCTTGGCGGTATTGCCATTGCCATTGGTGTGATGGTGGATGCGTCGGTCGTTATGGTGGAAAACGCTCACAAACATCTGGAAAGAGACAGGGGAAAAAAATCCCATTCAGATATTATTCTTGCTGCATCAAAAGAAGTGGGGCCGGCATTGTTTTACAGCCTGCTGATTATCACCGTGTCATTTTTCCCGGTATTCAGTCTCCAGGAACAGTCCGGCAGACTGTTTAAACCCATGGCCTATACCAAAACCTTTGCCATGGCAGCGTCCGCCATAATGGCCATAACGATTATTCCGGTATTGATGACATTTTTTATCCGGGAAGAATCGTTTGCCCCGGAAACACCTCTACAGCGAAAGGTTAAGATCTGGGTAGCAGGAATTGCCGGTCCGTCCCTTATTGTTGTGCTGGCCGGCATATTCGGTGTTCCTGTTCCGGACTGGAGCCTTGTAGCTGCGATTATGATATCCATCTTTATTGTGATATATCTGACACCTCAGAAAATCATGTGCGAGTCCCGGAATCCATTAAGCCGGTTTTTTATATGGATTTACAAACCGTTTATCAATATTGTCCTCAAATGGCGGAAGACAACCGTTTTTGCTGCCGTCATTGTTCTTGCTGTCACTTATTACCCGGCATCCCGGCTGGGCAGTGAATTCATGCCGCCGTTAAACGAGGGCGATCTTTTATATATGCCCACTACATTGCCCGGCATATCCATTACAAAAGCAAGGGAACTGCTCCAGCAGACAGACAAGATAATTCAAAGCTTTCCTGAAGTGCATCACACCCTTGGAAAAATAGGGAGAGCGGAAACCCCGACTGATCCGGCGCCGCTTTCCATGATTGAAACCACGATCATGCTGTGGCCGCAGGTGACCTGGGAAACCGTGCAGGTGGACCGTTTTTTTTCAAACTGGCCGGGCTGGTTGAAAATGCCGTTTTCATGGATATGGCCGGAAGAGAAAAAGGGGAAAATTATTCACGAATGGCGGAAGAAAAAAGTGGATCGTTTTTTTTCAAACTGGCCCGGTTTGTTGAAAAAACCTTTCGCATGGATATGGCCAGAAGAAAGATACATAACCATTGATGAACTTTCTGATGAGTTGGATCGCGCCATTCAGTTTCCCGGGCTGACCAATGCCTGGACCATGCCGATTAAAACCCGGATCGACATGCTTTCCACCGGCATTAAAACCCCTGTGGGGATCAAGCTCATGGGGCCTGACCTGGAGGTATTATCTGAACTGGGAGCGAGAATTGAAGCCGTGGTTCGTGATATCCCCGGTACGCATTCCGTTTTTTCCGAACGAGTGACCGGCGGCAATTACCTGGATTTTAAAATCCGTCGTCATAGTATTGCCAGGTATGGTCTCACGGTCGGCGATGTGCAGGATGTTATTATGACTGCCATCGGGGGAATGAATGTGACCTATACGGTTGAAGGGCTGGAACGTTATCCTGTAAACCTTCGTTATAACCGGGAACTGAGAGACGACATTGAACAGTTGAAACGCGTTCTTGTGCCCACACCCACCGGCGCCCAGGTGCCGCTGGTGCAACTGGCTGACTTTTCCATACACAAAGGCCCGGCTGGTATAAAAAGTGAAAATTCACGCCGGACCGCGTGGATTTATGTGGATTTAAAAGGGGTGGATCTGGGATCTTACGTGAAAAAGGCCATGAAAATTGTGGACAGCCAGGTAGACCTCCCCACAGGCTATTCTATTGTGTGGTCCGGCCAGTATGAATATATGAAAAAGGCCAGAGAAAAATTGAATGTCATCGTGCCTGTTACGATGCTTGTCATTTTTATTCTCTTGTATATCCATTTTCATAACATTATAGAGGCGGCAATCGTTATGATCAGTCTGCCTTTTGCCCTCGTGGGCGGTATCTGGCTGTTATATATATTGAATTATAATATATCGGTTGCCGTAGTAGTGGGGTTTATTGCTCTTGCCGGGCTTGCCGCTGAGACCGGCGTAGTCATGCTGGTGTACCTGGATGAAACCTATGAACGAAAGCAGAAAAAGGGAGGGATGAAAAATACGAAGGATATTCATGCGGCCATTATTGAAGGCGCTGTGGACAGGGTTCGCCCCAAACTGATGACCGTTGCAACAACATTGATCGGTCTTCTGCCCGTCATGTACGGCACGGAAACCGGTTCCCAGGTAATGAAACGGATTGCCGCACCCATGGTGGGTGGTTTGATATCTTCCACGATTCTGACGCTGGTTATTATACCTGCAGTGTATGATATCTGGAAGCGGTGGGAGATGAGGCATTCTTCAAAGTAATGGAATTAAGTTTACTACTGTCTATTTCAACTGGAAAGGAGTTTGTTATGAAAAAATTAATGATTATTTTAACAGTTACAGTTGTGTCTGGAATGTTGTTTGCGTTCCCGGTATTTGGAGAAACAGACCATTCCGGTCCCATGGGTGAAATGATTCGTGAGACAAAGATTGACGGCTACGGGTTTATGTATCACCTGGTCGATATGGTGGGAAATATGAAGGGCATGGAAGACATGCAGCAGATGAAGGCAACCCATCATCTCATGGTTTTTATCAAGGCACCTCATGGACACGCTGTTGAAAATGCAAAAGTCGGCTATATGGTTACCGGACCGGACGGAGAGAAACAAAAAGCCATGGCAATGGGTATGAGTGGCGGGTTTGGCGCGGATGTAAATTTAAAACAAAAAGGCACATATACCATAAGCACCAAGGTGGTTGAAGGGAATAAAAAACTGGTGGATAAATTTTCCTATGAAATTAAATAGAGTTGCTTCCTGTTGTGAAAACGATTACATTATCTGTTATCAGGAACAATGTTTGCGGCTTTTAAAAATAGAAAAAATTCCTTATTATATTATACAACAGGGAGCCGGTTGCGATGGAAGATAATGAACAGAAATCAAGGAAAAAATGTAAGAAGGAGAGGGCTGTATCTGCAGGCTACAGAAACAGGTTGCCGGAAATAGCAGAAAAGATTATTGACACCTGTGATGATGGGGCGTGCTATACCCATATCGATTATGATCCCATACCGTCAAAAGAATCGGTCGTTGAGATTATTAACCGATTCAAGGAGGTTTTGTTTCCGGGATTTTTTTCCAGCGGTAAACTGGACCCGGCAAATCTGCGATACAGCATGGGGCAGACAGTTTCCGTTCTTTTTGATCTGCTTTCCGAGCAGGTGGCAAACAGTATCCGGCATGACTGTTTCAGGTATGATAAATCGTGTACGGATTGTGCGGAGCGGGGGCAGAAAATTGCCATGGATGTGATTGAATCCATTCCGTCGATTCGAACCATTCTGGCCACAGATGTCACCGCCGCATATGCCGGCGACCCTGCTGCACAAAGTCATGATGAAATCATATTCAGCTATCCCGGGATGTTTGCCGTCATGGTTTACAGGGTTGCCCATAAACTGTTTGAACATCATGTTCCGCTTCTGCCAAGGATCATGACGGAATATGCCCATAGCATTACCGGCATAGATATTCATCCGGGCGCTGAAATCGGCGAACGTTTTGTCATCGATCACGGCACCGGTGTTGTGGTCGGTGAAACCACGGAAATCGGGAAAAATGTTCGAATATATCAAGGTGTAACTCTTGGCGCGCTTTCCCTTCCGCCGGAAGCCGGGGAAAAATTAAAGGGGAAAAAGCGACATCCCACCATTGAAGACGATGTTATCATTTATTCCGGCGCCACGATTCTGGGCGGGGATACGGTAATAGGGGCGAGATCAATTGTCGGCGGTAATGTATGGCTGACAACATCCGTGCCGCCGGATACCAGGGTACTCATGGAAAAACCGAAGCTTATTTATAAATAAAATCTGAAAGGGTACGCA
>JAUXDD010000275.1 GCA_030618465.1 Desulfobacteraceae bacterium | reverse complement strand
TTCCAGAAACCGGCAATGTCCTGTGTGATTTGTACCGGGCGGAATGCCGGCGACAGGAGGTGAAATATCAGAGAAACTTTTCCGCCTGCTATAGTTGGTGTTTGCTTCAGGCCGAAAATTTCCTGGATTCGTACCGGCAGAACCGGCACGTCGTTGTTTATGTAATCAAGTTTTATCCTTGATCCGCCGGGCACTTTAAAAAAAACCGGTGCACGGTCATCCAGAGCTTGTCGCTGTTCCCATGCAAGAAGTGATAATATAATGTTTCCCAGGTCAATGCGCTGCAACTCTTTAAAACCGGTCACCCCTGTTATATAGGGCGCAAGCCAGTTTTCCATATGCGCCTCAAGAAATCCATCGGAAACATCCGGCCAACCACTGTCTTCCCCTTCAATTCTTCGTAAAAACCTGACTCTGGCCTGAATCATCCGTGATTCCTTGGTCCATGGCAAAACAGACAGCCCCTGCTGCCTTATTCCAGAAAGGAGCGCTTCAGTCACCAGGCTCTCATCAGGGTCAGGCACCGGATTATCCTCAATCACAATTTTCCCAAAACGTTTCTGTTTTCGCGCCAGGACCCGTTTTTTCCTGTTGTCCCAGTTTACGGTTGTTTCATTCTTAATATAATTGGTAAAAAACTGTTCCAGGACTTCGCAATTAAACGGCGATGCCAGGAAAATCCGCGCCTGCCGGTCACCACTGTCAAGATGAGCGGCAACGATATAATCTTCGCCGGAAATGGTTTGAATCCCGGGCAGATACGCCCCGCGACCATTGGAAAGAAGAAACCGGCCGTCTTTTTCCGGACGCGAACGGGCAATACGATCCGGATAGGCAAAAGACAGGAGGGTTCCAACTATTTTACTGCTCATTTCTTTTTCTCTTCCTGCCCGCCTTTTTTTTCTGCCGCCCTTCAGTTGTCTGTACAACTGATCTGAAACCCTTATTATTCTCCTGCACAGGGGAAAATCAATCGTTCCTTCACAGTAATCAAGTGATTTGCTCTGCCTGACTGAATCGAGTATGCCTATTCGAATTCTGATATCCGCATCACCATATCCGGGTTTAAATCGAATAACATCCCTTTCACTTAAAAAAGCTGCCAGATCGCATGCCAGTCTCTCGTATCCCAGCCCATGCCCCATCAATACCATATGAGCCAGACGCGGATGAAGGCCCAATCCAATTATCTGCTTTCCATGCGGTGTGATCCGGTATTCATTATCAACAGCACCCAGATCAGAAAGCAGGTGCACTGCCTGTGAAAAAGCAACCGCCGGGGGGGTATCAAGCCATTTTAACTGTTCTGGCCCGGAGACACCCCATCGGGCAAGTTCCAGTGCCAGTGGTGACAGGTCTGTCTCAAGAATTTCAGGTGTATTGTACCCGGCCAGCAGGTTATTGGCCGCTTTTGTCCACAAACGATAACATATACCGGGTTCCATCCGTCCTGCCCTTCCCCGGCGCTGATCCGCAGATGATTTTGAGACGGTTACGGTTGAAAGGCGTGTCATCCCGGACCGGATATCAAATCGTGGTACACGCATGAGCCCGCTGTCAATAACAACCCGGATGCCTTCAATGGTCAAACTGGTTTCTGCAATGGATGTGGCAAGGACAATTTTCCGTTTGCCAGCGGGACACGGTAGAATCGCCTGATCCTGGGCATCCTGGGAAAGATTTCCAAATAGCGGCATCACATGAATATCCGGCCCCGGATTCGCATTTTCAAGTATCTTCTGCGTTCGCCGTATCTCTTTTTCTCCGGGCATAAATACGAGAATACTGCCGCTTTCTAACGAGACAGCACGGATGACTGCCGCCGATACCTCCAGTTCCATATCTTTCCGGGGCGGGTGGCCGAGATAGTATGTTTCCACATCAAAAGAACGTCCCGCACCTGTTATTACCGGAGCATTTCCAAGGAGCGCTGCAATTGGCCCGCTATCCAGTGTTGCAGACATGACAAGTATCCGAAGGTCTTCCCGCAGTACTTCCTGGATTTCCAGGCATAATGCCAACCCGAGATCGGCATGGATACTGCGTTCATGAAATTCATCAAATATAACCAATCCCACACCTTCAAGTGACGGATCATTCTGGATATACCGGGTAAGAATCCCCTCGGTGATGACCTCTATCCGGGTATGTTTCCCCACCCGACTGTCCATGCGAACCCGAAATCCCACTGTCTCACCTATCCGCTCCCCGCGCATCCGGGCCATCCTGCCGGCAGCTGCCCTGGCTGCCATACGCCGGGGCTCCAGCATAATGATTGTCTGGTCCCGCATCCACAATTCATCCAGGAGTGAAGCAGGCACTACCGTTGTTTTCCCTGCGCCAGGCGGTGCCTGTAGTACAACATTTGTGTGTGTTGAAAGGGTATGTTGTAACTCAGGAATGATGGTTTGTATGGGTAAATCTGTTGTGGAACAGTTCATTATTTTCACGACCCTGTCTAAACCCGTGACATATACCCCCCTGTCTCAATATTCACCTGAATCACATCTCCGGGAGAGAGATATTCGGGAACCTGAACAACAACACGGTTGGAAAGGGTGGCCGGTTTATTCCGGTTGGTAGCCGTGGCACCCTTTATGATCGGAGCCGTCTCAATGATTTCCAGCTCAACAGAAGAAGGGAGTTCAATACCAATAATATCCCCGTCAAGCAGAAGGGCGATGATCCCTTCAAGCCCTTCTGACAGCCACTGGATCTGGGCTTCCATACTGTCTGAAGAAAGGGTATTCTGTTCATAATTTTCCAAATCCATGAATGTATACATATCCTGTTCCCTGAAAATATAACTCACCGACCGTCTTTCCAGGTCCATTTCTTCCAGGTTATCATTGCCCCTGAATGTCTGATCCAGTTTCTGACCGGACGGGATTTCCGAAAAACGGACTTTGTACAGGGTATTTGCCCCCCTTGCAGAAGGTGTATGAACATCAATCTTTTTAACCTGGCAGGGACGCCCGTTTATTTTAACCACATTTCCTTTTTTTAAATTGCTCGCTTTTGGCACAACAAAACCCCTTATATTATTAATGATATGATAACCCAACCGGCCGCAGATGAGCTGGCGAATAATAGAATTAGTCTTAAATTTTCCGTTCCGGCGATTATCCATGGAAAAAACAACAAAGTCAAACACCTGACAAAAGGCTGCTAAATTTTCCCCCTGGCCCCCCTTTACAAAGGGAGGAGTAAAACCTGATGGTTTCATAAAAAGTCGAAAATTTCCCTCTACCTTGAGGGGAGAGGGCAGGGGTCAATGTTGTTGACTTAAGGAATTCTGTCAATTTTTAAAATCCCCCTCGGTCCCCCTTTTCAAAGGGGGAAGTTTTACTTCTCCCTTTGTAAAGGGGTGCCCGGAGGGGAATTTAGCA
>JAUXDD010000277.1 GCA_030618465.1 Desulfobacteraceae bacterium | reverse complement strand
GGGGCATCGGTTCCATGCGGATTTTCCTCAAAGGGACTGCCCATAGGGCTCCAGATAATGGGAAAACATTTCCAGGAGGAAAAAATACTGAATGTTGCCTGGAATTTTGAACAGGCAACAAATTTTCATAAGAAGAAACCAGGATTATAATCATATAAAAAATGAAAGGAACCAGCTGCATGAGCATAATTCCTGAAGGTGAAGATCTGCGAAAGGCTGTAGAGTGGGTCTCGGAAGAACGAAAATTCAATCCTGAGAAAAAGGTCGGCAAGCTTATTGAAGAGGCCGGCCTGAAGTTTGACCTGTCGCCAAAGGATGCGGATTTTTTAATGAGATGTATTGAGGAAAATGATGCATCGTGTGTCTAAAAGCGGCTCAAAAAATAATAATTAACTCTGTACTCTCTGTGTGCTCAAGCGAAGCGGGTGGTTAAACAATATTTATTAACGCAGTCGTGTCTTCGTGGCTAAAAAGGATTTTTTAAAAAGACCGTGTCAAAAATAAAAATACTCCCGGAAATTCTTTCAAATAAAATAGCCGCCGGCGAAGTCGTCGAGCGTCCTTTTTCAGTTGTAAAAGAACTGGTTGAAAATGCAATTGATGCAGAAAGCACGCAGATAATTATTGAAATCGAAAAAGGCGGTCGGTCGTTAATCCGGATTTCAGACAACGGCATCGGGATGAACCATGATGATGCCCTGCTGGCAATTGAACGGTATGCCACCAGCAAAATATATACGGACGATGACCTTTTCTCCATCGCAACACTGGGTTTCAGGGGAGAAGCCCTTCCCAGCATTGCATCTGTTTCAAAGTTTACGATTGTTACAAAAGATGAACATTCGGAAGCCGGCACGGAAATTATCATTGAAGGCGGGAAAATAAAAAAAGTATCTGAAACCGGGGCCCCCACCGGAACAATGATAACAGTCAAACAGCTGTTTTTCAATACGCCGGCCAGGAGAAAATTCCTCAAAACAATAAATACGGAGATGAGCCACATCGCCGATACCCTTGCCGGTATCGCACTGGGCCGGCCGGATATCCAGTTTAAGCTTGTTCATAACGGGAAAGTTGTAAAAAGCTGGCCCCTGGCAAATGATCCCTATAACAGGGTAGTGGACGTGCTTGGCAGGGAGGTGAAAAACGACCTGCATGAAGTGGCATTCCAGGATGCATATATGGCAGTTTCCGGGTGGGTCTCATCGCCCCGTGTGACCCGCAGCACATCAAAGCGATTATTTGTGTATGTAAACGGCAGGATTATCCGGGACCGCGGGTTGCAGTATGCCCTGTTTGAAGGATACAGGGGGAGACTGATGAAAGGGCAGTTCCCGGTGGCAGTTTTGTTTGTCACCGTGCCCTTTGACCAGGTGGATGTGAATGTCCATCCCACCAAAAATGAAGTCCGGTTTGCCCGGCAGCGGCAGGTGTATGAAACTGTGAGAAGTGCGGTTTCAGAAATCTGGCCTGAAGTTGAGCGTTCAAAGTGGTCAACCCTTTCAACGGGCGGACAGACATTTAAATCGGATGCCGCTGTTTCAGGACATATCCCCGATTACGCATTTACGGAAAGACAGGTGCCGTTTCAGGCCCGGAAAACCTATGAACATGTGAACCTGAAAGAACCTGACCTGGTTTGTGAAACAGTTGCAGGAAAGCCATATAATAAAGAATCCGATTCCAGTGGGCAGCCACCCGTGCTGTCTTATGCAGATGAACCTGTTCCTGCCGGCAACACGGGTGAAAAAGAATACCCCATAAAAAATGAGGCACCCATACGCCATGAACCGCCTGAAGCCACCAGGGAAAGAACATTCAGTGAGTTAAAAATAATCGGCCAGCTGCATGATACATATATCGTATGTGAATCTGACCGGGGCCTGATCCTTATTGATCAACACGCTGCCCATGAGCGCATTTATTTTGAACAGCTGAAAAAACGATCATCAGGTGAAGCAAGACCATCGCAAAGACTTCTGGTCCCGGAAACACTGGACCTCAGTTATAAAGAAACCGCCATCCTTGAAAAAATGATTCCTGATTTTAACCGGCTGGGAATTGAGATTGAACCGTTCGGCGGCAATACCTTTGTTGTAAAATCATTACCGTCAATCCTGTCGGAAAGAGAAATAAAACCGGTGATAACAGAGATGCTGGAAAAGATTGATGAAACCGGATTTTCATCAGACACGGAAAACTTTTTCGACGAATGCCTGATTGTCATGGCATGCCACAGCGCCATCCGGGCCAACCATCGTCTATCCGAAAAGGAATTGACAGCCCTGCTGAAGCAGCTTGATACATGTGAAGATCCCTCCCATTGCCCCCATGGCCGTCCCACCTGGATCAACTGGACGTTAAAATCACTTGAGAAGATGTTCAAACGAACAGTATAACGTCTTTAAGATAAATTCTTCATTTTATTTACACTCAGCTGAGATATCACAATAAACATATAGAATGTTTTACTATGAGTAGGTATATTAATATAAAATATAAAAAAAGTTATAAAAAAAGTATTGACAAAAAAATATAGTTTGATAGAGACATCCTTTAATAGTTATAAAAAAGATAACAACGGGTGCCTGGGATATTTTAGTATTACATACAATAATTATTATCCCAGGTGCATATACCTGATACTAAATGGAGGATGTCATGCTGAAAAAACTGGTTCACCTGATTGCCGTTTTATGTTTCTTTATCCCATGCCTGGTTCATGCTGAAGATCCGATCGTATTTGATCAAACTCTTGAAATTGGAAGTATGCACATCAATTTTTCCAGCCATGTTTTTAATGTGGATAATCCCGGAGATGCCGTACTTGAAATCACCAAAAATACATTGGATAAAAATATCAATGGTGGTTTTTTGTTTTTCAATCGAAAATTCGTTCCTCTCAGGAATTTTTTTACCGGCGATGACATTACTTTTGAAAAAGACATCAAGCTCAAATCAAAAAACAGGATAGCCGTTTTTTTAAGAGGTACACCGGAAGCTTCGATAGACGTCAGGATCACAAAGGGTGGTGTCCCCATACCGCCTCCTGAAGTTAATTTTTCTGCAGATCCGCTTTCAATCACAACCGGAGATTTAAGTGCGCTGATATGGTCAACTGCAAATGCCGATAATGTCAGCATAGACAACGGTATCGGGACAGTTGATGTCAACGGCTCGTTTGAAGTATCGCCGACTGAAACAACAACTTACACCATGGCCGCAACAGGACCGGGGGGAACAACAACCGAAAGCATTACCTTAACCGTTTCCTGGCTTCCGCCCACAGTAAATATTGTAGCAGATCCGGAAACAATTGAGGTGGGTGAATCTACCACATTATCATGGTCTTCCGAATATGCGGACAATTGTGTGATTGAG
>JAUXDD010000258.1 GCA_030618465.1 Desulfobacteraceae bacterium | reverse complement strand
AAAAATTCTTACGTCCGGGCGGGTGAACCCCTTTTCCAAATGTTCCGCTTCCTTCAAACCCTTGCAGCTTTAAACCCATATTTTCTCCTGAATATTTAGAAATTTTAACTACATCATATCCATGTTTTTTCCATTTTTAATAAGGTCCAAAAAAGATAATCTTTGTATGCATATGCATCCTGCATAAAAAGTCTGGAGTCTTCTCATGAAACTTTCTCTTATAGAGAAGTAAAAAATTCTTGTCAATATTAAACCCGCAATTCCGGTAATTCCCGGTAAAAATGATAGTCGAAGTGGAGCCCATCCTGTAGAACATGAGCACCGGGAACCTCCTCAATGGGGACAGACACAGCATTCAGTCACCAAATATTTTATTATAATATTAAATAGTTAATGGTTTTTTAGGAAAGGTGAATTTTCCACTTGACAAATATTCGGAGGAATAAGGTGTTCTGAAGTTAAAAACGCCTGAAATAAAAATATTAACTTCAGGCGTTTTGTTTTTTCATATTAAACTGTTTCAGAAAATGATTACCCGATCAGTTCTTTTATTTTTGAAACAAGGTCTTCTGTTTCAATGGGTTTTTCAATATAGGCTGCCGGAGCCTTAACCGTTTTTCGTGAATGAATAAACTTTTTAAAATCCTGGGAAACACCAGTGATAATGATGACGGGAATATTCTTTGTTTCAGCGGTTTCCTGGAAATTTTTAAACGTCTTAACACCTGATTCTTCCGGCATTGTGATATCCAGCGTAATCAAGTCAGGTTTAAGAGCCTTTGCTTTTTCAAACCCTTCCTTTCCATTGGACGCGGTTTCAATTGTAAAACCATTATCTTTTAAAACAGAACCGATATAACCCAGCATATCCGGTTCATCATCAATTACCAATATTGTTTTCGGAGTATCATTCATTATTTTATCTCTTTTCTCTATTTTTAATATTTTTATTATATAGTCAAAAAACGTTACTGAGAATATGATCCGGGCTGCTCTCCGGCGTAAATGGATTAAACCCTTTCATTTCAACGTACCCGAACTGATTCCTGGCATGCGCCATTAATGACTGTAACAGGGATGTTCGCCCACTCCGTTTTTGCCGGCAGTCTAGTACTCTTCCCATTTAATATAACCCGGGTTTACATCAACCATGGCATTTACAATCAGTTCAACGATTCCGGAATATGTCATATTTTCTTTCTCAAGCAACTCGTAACGTTCTATCATATCACGAATCTGTCCTTTACAGTTGGAGCAGGGAGCACATACATACTTGGGTGTTTCCGGCCCCCTGCAGTCTGAGAAAGCATTAAGAATCTGTTCAATTTTCTTGCGACCGGCAATTTTATTCCGCCATTCAGAAATATTGTTACGGTGCATGATGGCAAACCCGCTGCCGCCGCCGCAACAGTAGTTGTGCGGTCCATGGGGATGCATTTCCCTGAACTGGGGACATATGGCCTTCATAATATCCCGCTGAGGTTTAATGATACCCATTAATCGTGTCACATTACACGGGTCATGAAGGGTTACGGGAAAGTTATTCCGTGACGGGTCCAGCTTGATCTTCCCGGACAAAACAATATCCCGAAGGATGGGAAAACAGCTTTCACGCGGAATCTTTAACGGTTTCGGCAGCACCCTGTCGGCAATGACCGTAAGGGCTTTGTGGGCATGACCGCATTCGCCGAGAACGATCTTTTTTACACCGAGTTTCTCGGCTGCCTGGGCATGCAGAATCGCTGTCCGTGCGAACTGGACATCATCATAAAACACGCCGTAATTGATGCTGTCGTATGCGGCAAGATCACTTGACAGGGTCCAGGAAAGACCGGCAGCATTAAAAATCATTGAAAATGCGGCGATGTTGTCCGGCCATGCCATGACTTCACCGGCATTGTGAATAAGAAGGATGTCTGCTCCTTCAACATCCCACGGGGTCTTGATATCTACACCGGTCTCCTCGGAAAAATCCTCGTCAATAAAATCAACGTTATCCCTTACAACAAGGCTGTTCATCTTTGTGGATGAGCCGAATTCCAGCTGAAGCATGGAACCGTTTTTATGCAGTTCAGGAACGGTAATACCCATTTCCTGACTGAAAATCTTACGGATTTCCCTTGCCACAAGCGCATTGTCAGCACCGATGGGACATGTCTGTGCACACCGCCTGCAGACATTACACCGGTACGAAAGTTCGCCAAGCCTTGCCACCGTTTTCCAGTTCAAATCCACTTTTCCGTTGCGCAAATCGGAAAGGGGCTCTTTTTTAACATGTTTCTTATATATCCGCCTGAAAATTTCTGTGCGGTAAGTCGGGCGATACATTTCATTTTTGCCACTTGCCTCGTACATATGACATGCATCCGAGCAGGTATTGCACTTGGCACAGTGTTCCATCGTAGTTTCAAGCATTGAGAGGAATGTCCAGTTATTTTCTTTGGTAAACAGTTTTTTCATTCCGCTTAAAAACTTGTTTACCAGCTCGTCTTCCTCTTCTTTGGTTTTGGGATTCGGGATGGGAAGAATATTTACATCATCCAGTATACAGACATTTCTTTCCTTGAGATCCTCAGGGAACTCATCCCATTCTTTTTCTTCAATATCCCATGGCAGAGGCATAAGATCTTCATTAGGGACACTCGACAGTTTTTCCGTGTCCTTGCTTATATCATTAATTTTCAAAGCTTTTCTACTCATATTATTTCTCCTTTTCTTCTTTTGCCACCGGATTAAACGTAGCAACCTCAGCCCATGTTTTCTTACCGTCACCAGCAATATGAGGTGCAGACCATGAAACCGGGTAATTCAGCACCACACCGATCTGCTCATCGGTTTTCGGTGTATCAATATTGGGCGTATCTCCCCACCTGATATCATGATAAAGAAAGTACTTCATGAAAAAGTGGGACATGTGTGTCAGGGGGATGTATGCAATTGTCAGAACCACCAGAAGCACCTGAACCAGGAAAAGAGGTTCGGAAACAGCAGTAAATTTAAACGCAATCAGGCTTGCAACAAAACTACGGGCAAGACTAAAATTTGGATCAATAAAAAGCCATGTGGCAATTGCAACAGCACAGGTGACAATGAAAAGAATCAGGTTGAAAAAGTGTTCAAAAGACGAATAATTATTTAATTCCGCATCAGTCACCCTTTTATAAAGAAGACCCAATCCGCCCGCTGCCGTAAGAATAAATGCCGCCGGCCCAACAAAATTGGTTACGGCATGTACGGCAGATATCAGTGCCGCATCAGGCCCTATTCCGGCAAGCTGGGCAATGGAACCAATACCGAGCAGACCGATAAAAACAACTGCAAAATAAAGACCCAAATGAAACGGAAACGTAAAATACCACAGGGGGCGGTTATATTCCCATACTGCCTTGAGAAAAAGAATTTCCGGGATCATGACTTTCAGTTCGTTAATCAATGATGATTCCCTGGGTTTGTTCCACCATTCAACATCTTCCAGATAGCTTCCGCCGTATGAAGCCCTTTCTCCGGGCTCATGCGCTACCGGGTAAAGTTCCCACCGGACATGAATCGGATTCGTAATGTAGCCGACAATACGTTTCAGTACTGCCACTACAAAAACAATGATCGCAGCATAAGCGACTACGTAAGTAAGTTGTGACATACTCTACTCCTTTTTGCTTAAAAAGTTAAAAAGATTACGCCTAAATCTGATAAATGCCTCTACGCAAAATCCCGTCCCTGTCAAAACGAATCAAGGAATTACGCTTTTTTTGATGTTTTCTACTTACTCCCATGCAGGGTAAGTTCCTTTTCCGCCATCTTCCGCAGGTTGTAGGCTGAATCCCGTAATTTTCCGTATACAATACCGCACCCTGTATCTTCACGGATTTTATCCCCATGGTCGGCAAGCTCAAGCATCTCATAGCAAAGTCCGATTACTTTGTTCAGATTGTTGTCAATTGCTTTGTCAGGCATTCATTTATCCTCTTTATTAGTCTGAGACATTTTATAGAGCATAACCCATGCCAACAGTT
>JAUXDD010000273.1 GCA_030618465.1 Desulfobacteraceae bacterium | reverse complement strand
GACGCGGTTGATTTTATAATTGATCAGTTTATAAACACTTCAGCGGATTTTGACATGGTTTATAATAAGCTGGTCACCGATTTTGAGCTTGGATTGAAACTGGTTCGGGAAAAAACCGGGAAAGAGCGGTTCTTTATAACAAAGGCGGCTCTTTTGTCTCCGGATGGTTATATCAGCAAGCTGCTCAAAAATGATTTAAATCCGGCAAAGGAACTGTTTCTTTAATCCCACCCCAATTACCAACCAATTGTTAATATTACTTGCTTTTTAATAATTTTATTGTAAAATACAGTTAATTAACATAATTGATAATTAACTGTATTTTACTATGAGTTATCTTGGTCTTCGAAAAATTAAATCCCTGTATTTTGCTTACAATGAAGTTGCGGATGCACTCAACATAACATCTGATTCTGCACGTGTCCTTTGCTCCCGGTATGCTGCGAAAGATATTCTTGTCAGAATAAAACGAAATGTTTACGCGCTTCGGGAACGATGGGAATACCTTGATGAAACGGATATAATGCGGATCGCGAATATCATTCTGGTACCTTCCTATATTTCTCTGACAACCGCCTTGTCCTATTACGGCTGCACGACCCAGATTCAGCAGAATTATATCGAGTCAATTTGCGTGAGCAAAACGATTAACCGAAATATTGATCGAGTTGAATTTAATTATACAAAAGTGTCAAAACAGTATTATTTTGATTTCAACAAATTAAATGGCGTTTTTATCGCTTCGCCGGAAAAAGCATTCATAGATGCGCTTTATCTGACATCCCTGGGCAGATACAGCCTTGATTTTTCAGCCCTGGAAATATCAAAATTGGACGTGGAAAAGTTAGGCGGTCTTATTGCCGGCTATCCGGAAAAAACAAAGAAACTGTGGAGGAAACATGCACCCGCTTGAACAGCATGAAATATTTGAAATTGAAACGCTTCAGTTTATGAAAAGCAAAAAACTATCAGACAGCCTGGTATTTGGCGGAGGCACTATGCTGCGGCTTTGTCACGATCTGAACAGGTATTCGGTTGATATGGATTTTTACTTTAAAAAAAAAGAGGACCATGATCATTATTTCAATAAGATACAACATGAATTCAGCAGTAATTATAATGTAACAGACAGTTATAATAAATTAAACACGATCCTGGTAGAAATCCGGCATGACCGGTTTCCCCGAAAATTAAAAATCGAAATTAATAAAATTAAACGGTTTTCTTCTTATAAAAACAACATTGCTTTTTCCCCTTATTCAACGATTCAGGTTCATGTGGATACGATTTCGCTTGAAATCATGATGATTAATAAAATTGAAGCGTTTCTGGACAGAAAAGAGATCCGCGATGCATTTGATATTGATTTTTTAATCAGGCGCAATGTTGAATTTCCGGATAATGCAGACACGGCAAGTCGAGTGTTCAAAACAATTAAACAGTTTAAAAAAAATGATTTCAATGTAAAACTTGGCTCTTTATTGCCGCCAGATGTCAGGGGGTATTACAGGCAAAACCGTTTTACATACCTTGAATGCTATTTAAACCAAATAATAACCGGTATGAAAAACAAAAATATTTAAAAATCAGAAACGAGCTTTTTCAGCCACTAAAGGCTCTGAATATATTGAAGTATTTTATAATCGTAAAAGGAGGCATTCTTATCCTGGGCTTGAAAGCCCCCGGGTTTTCGAGGACAGATATATGGTAAAATCATACGAGAAGGCAGCATGACTTTGTGTCTACAATTTTAAAGAAAGATTAGTTGAAAATACTGTTTTTTTCAGATACATATCCGGGTGTCTATCCAGAAATGGCTATTTTGTCCAATTTCTGCGTCGGGCTCAAATTTTAATCCTCGAAATATTAAATATATTACTCCGGTTAAAATTTTCGCCTTCCTTGAAATTGAACAAACTATCTCATTTCTGGATGGACACTAGATAATGAATATTCTGTTACTTTTTATTAATAGCTTTATTTAAGGACAGGTGCCATGCTTTTTCCGGATTACAGACCCAGAAGGTTACGGCAGAATGAATCTTTCCGCCGTATGATACGCGAAACCATACTTACAGTGAATGATCTTATTCTTCCCCTTTTTGCCATTGGCGGGAAAGGCGTAAAGAAGCCGGTTCCTTCCATGCCCGGGCAATTTCAGCAATCCATAGACAATATTGTCAAATCAGTAAAAAAAGCAGAAAGTCTGGGAATACCGGCTGTCATGCTTTTTGGAATACCGGATAAAAAAGATCCACTGGCCACCCGGGCCTATGCAAAAGACGGCATTGTCCAGAAAGCAACGAAAGCGATAAAAGACAAAGTTCCTGATGTCGTTGTTATTACCGATGTCTGTTTGTGTCAGTATACGGATCACGGTCACTGCGGTGTTGTGGACGGAAATGTTATTGATAATGACGCCAGTCTGGATCTGATTGCAAAAACGGCCTTGTCCCATGCAAAGGCAGGGGCGGATATGGTGGCGCCTTCGGATATGATGGACGGGCGGGTGGCTGAAATCCGCCAGACGCTGGATGAAAATGATTTCAGCAATGTACCTGTCATGTCGTATGCCGCCAAATATTGTTCTGCCTATTACGGGCCGTTTCGACAGGCTGCAGAATCTACTCCGCAGTTTGGCGATCGCCGGACTTACCAGATGGACCCTGCAAACGCAGTTGAAGCCATCCGGGAAGTGTCCATGGATGTTGAGGAGGGGGCGGACATCATCATGGTAAAACCGGCGCTTCCGTACCTGGATATTATCTGTCGTATTCGCGATGAAATTGATCTGCCTGTTGCCGCGTATAATGTAAGCGGTGAATATGCCATGATAAAGGCTGCTGAACAAAAGGGATGGATTGACGGGACAAAAGTCATGATGGAGACCCTCACGTCGATCAAACGGGCCGGTGCCGATATGATACTGACCTATTTCGCAATGGAAGCGGCTGAAGAATTAAAGCAATAAATATGAGGTAAAGTGTGATTAAATTACGAAAGAAAAATATGTTTTTTGCTGTAGTGGCTATTGCAGGACTTGTCATTACCCTTTCTCAAATCAGTTATGCGGAAGAACCGGTTCGTGTGCTTGTCCTGCCGTTTACCATACATGCTGAAAAGGATCTTTTTTTTCTTCAGAAGGGCATTGAAAAAATGCTGACTTCAAGAATTTTCACTGGAGGAAACATCACTGTGGCAGGCTCCGGAAGTGCGGACGCTTCCCAGCCGATAACCAGAGAGCATGCATTATCTGAAGCTTCCGGACAGAGTGTGGATTATGTAGTTTTTGGAAGCCTTACTGTTTTTGGGGAAAGCATCAGTACGGATGCGGAACTTATTGATGTTCAAAAAAAGAAAACAGTTATATCTTTCAGCAGGCTGGGTGACAGTAAAGACGATGC
>JAUXDD010000204.1 GCA_030618465.1 Desulfobacteraceae bacterium | reverse complement strand
GTTGCCCGTGGTTGTCTGATATACAAAGGTTGGAGACCGTAAGCGAGAAAAATAAAATTTCTTGCTATAGGAGAGGTGTTTTTTCTTGACTTACTTTCTTATAGGCAACCTACTGTGGTATAAATATTTCATTGAAATTTGTCTCCCAAAATTAGTTTGTAGGTTGGGTTTAAAGCCTACGTCTATTGTTGGGTTCCGCCAAATAAATATTAGCGGAATTTAAATAGGGATATGTTGAAAAAGCGTAACCCAACATTCACTATGTCGAAAACTTTCGTCACAATCCTAATGCCTGTGCTACCTGTTCGTAATGGTATTGTGAATCTCCCATCATGAATTCAAACGCTTTTGCACGCCTGAAAAAAAGTGCGATATTAAATTCGCGGGTGGTTCCGATTCCGCCATGTATCTGCACACCAAGGGTGCCAATAGTATTATACACTTCATTCAATCTGGCTTTGAGAGCAGAAACATCCTTCGCACATTCAATACCTTCCTCGATCATCCAGGTGACTTTATAAAAATAATTAATGCAGGCATCATACCCGAGCTTCATGTCTGCCATATAGTGCTGGATGGATTGAAATGCCGCAATGGGAGTTTTGAACTGTATGCGCCCCCTGGCATATTCCGCGGTCATCAGCATGGCTGTTTCGCATCCTCCAAGCATTTCAGCGCATTTGGCAACGGTTGCTTTTCGTTCCATGCTGTCAAGTAAAACGTCTCCCTGACCGGGTTTGCCAATGATATCTTTTTGCGAAACGTTTACAGCATTAAAGATAACGTCGCATGTGTTATCCTTGGCGATGGTATGCCTCTTTTTAACCGTCACACCTTTCGCATCAGCATCAACAATAAAAAGCGTTACGCCTTCATCTGTTCTGGCCGCAACGATTATTTTATTAGCGACATTGGCATCTCCTGCAAACATTTTGGTTCCGTTTAAAATATAGTCATCCCCTGAAGTGTGAGCCTGCATCCGGATCATGGATGGATCAAGGTCGGCATCTGATTCATACCGGGCCAGCGACAGAATTAATCTGCCCTTGATGATCTTTGTCAGTAGGTCTTTTTTGTGTTTTTCATTACCCCCTTCATTGATAAGTATGCCGCATTGAATAACGGTTGAAAAAAACGGGCTGGGAAACGCCATTTTACCCATCTCTTCCATTATTATACACAGGCTCAGGAACGGATCTCCAAATCCGCCATAAGCTTCCGGGAAATGAATACCCATCCATTCCAGTCCGGCCATTTTCTTCCATAATTTGGGATCATATCCCTCTTTGCTTTCTTCAATATCTTTGACTGCTTCATAGGCAGATTCTTTTTTTAAAAACTCTGCCACTGATTTACGAAGCATCTCCTGATCCGGGCTAAAATTAAAGTCCAATTTTTATCCTCCTTTTTTCTCATATACATACGTGCATATACATACGAATATTGTTTATTTTTTAACTGTGGCCGGATTAACCAGTTTCCACCTGGGCATATTCAACGGCGCCATCCAGGAAATAATAGATCGCTGGATCTCATTGCTGCCCCCGGCAATTGTCAGGCCAACAGAGTTTTGATATTCTTCAATGACATTCAGCAGCGGGGTTGCATCAGATTCTTCCAGCATACCGTGAAGCCCTAAGACTTTAGTCCCAAAATCACTAATATCCCTGGAAATCTCGCTTCCTAAAATTTTGGATTCAGAAGCAGCAGAAGCTGCTGCCATCATATCACCTGATGCCTGGGTAAAGCCTACCCGATATGCCAGCATCGTACCGGCTTCCAGGCTGGCGTAGATCTTCCCTATCTCCTGGCGGATAAATGCATTTTCGGAAAGCAGTTCTCCGTTTCTTCTGGTTGTTTTTACATAATCAATGATCCTGTCCAGTGCTTTTTTCCCCGTAGAAAAAAATCCCATCCCGGATCTTTCGAAGTTCATGGTGGCCATGGTAACCTGCCAGCCGTTTCCTTCGCCGCCGATAAGATCTTTATGGGGAACACGTACATCTGTAAAAAACACTTCATTGTATACATGCGCACCATTCATGTAGTACAGCGGACGGACCTCAATTCCCGGAGAATTTATATCCACATAAAAATATGAAAGCCCTTTGCTTCCGGTTGATTCCGGGTCGGTACGGACGATGGTGAACATGCAATCTGCCCGGTGTGCGGCTGTAACCCATACCTTCTGACCGTTTATTACCCAGTTGTCCCCATCTTTTTTTGCTGATGTTTGAAGGCTTGACAGATCGGAGCCGGCATCCGGCTCACTCCATGCCTGGCAATATTGAACCTCTCCCCTGGCGATAGGCGGAAGAAAACGCTTTTTTTGATCGTCATTACCAAACACCAGAAGGGTAGGGGCAAACATGGCGCAACCATGAAAATCATATCCCGGACAGCGGCTCACTTCTCTCGCCTCGTTAAATATCAACTGATGCATGATAGACGCTTCTGAACCGCCCAGTTCTTTCGGCCATGGAAGAGAGAGCCAGTTTTTTTCTCCAAGTATGGTTGCCATTTTCCGGTGGAAGGCAAATCCTTCATCATCTGAAAATGTTGCTTCAAAACCGCCACCGCGTTTAAATATGTCAGGCGCATTTTTTATCGCATTCCTGAAAAAATCCTCATACATCTCTTTGAGTTGTTGCTCCTGTTTTGTTAACCTGAAATCCATGATATGTCCTTCCTCCTATTTTTTCTCCTTTAATAATTTCAATCATTTCACAGGCAAATGCCCTTGCTTTTATCAGACGATTTTCATCCGGTTGACCCCGGGATTGATCGGTAAAATTGCATAAAGAGAGCAGGTCAGGGTCTCCACTTTTTCCCAGTGATTCAAGGATCTCAGGAGCCACCTCCCCCTGACAGTTAAACATACCTGCCAATTTTGCACCTGCAGCCGCAGCCTTGCACCTTCCAAGCCAATTATTAAGGTCTTTATGATTTTCATGTACGCCATGGGTTACAAATAGTGCCACTTTTTTTCCACGGGCTTTTTTTTCAAGGAATTCTTTTCCCTCCTTAACCGGGCCAAATGCATGTATGGGAAATCCTATAAAGGTAAAATCGTAATCATCCAGACTGTTTATAGCACTCAGATTCATAATATGTTTGGTTTCAGTTATCTCTTTGAAAATGGATTCAGCCACTTTTTTTGTATTTCCTGTAGGACTCATATAAACAACTAAAATTTTCATCTAAATACCCTCAAAGCTTGCGCTAAAAGATCTAACTTATTATTGCATGCGCTCTTAGATTGGCGCTTCATACGTTTACATTTTTTATTACCACCCGCTTCGCTTGAGACACGGAGGACACAGAGTTGTTTTTTTTATTGTTTTTCGTTGAGAGGACGAAAAACAATAATCATCAAGCCCTACGGGCAGTTTGTTTAATATCGCGGAGCGATTGATCGTTTTTTCTTTGCCGCCTTTCTCAGCGGCAAAGAAAAAAACTCTGTGTTCTCTGTGCCTCTGTGGTAAATGTCTTTTTTTTTAACCGTTTTTGGGCAATAGTGATGCTGAGTATAATCGAACTTTGTGGAATTAGATTTTTATTACACTGCGCAGCACCTCTTTATTTTCCATTGCTTCAAAAGCTTCATTCACCTGGTCAAGGCTGAATGATTTTGTAATCAGTTTGTCAATGGGAAGTTTGCCGGCCATGTACATATCAACCAGTCTTGGCACGTCAATGGATGAAACAATATCACCCTGAACCGTACCTTTAATGGTTTTGCCAAGAAGGAATTCAAAAGGGGCGAATGATGTTGTTGCCGTCATCGGGGCCATACCGGCAACAATACATCTACCGCCATTATGGATGGATGCAAATGACTGTTCTATAACAGATGCAACACCGGCAGCTTCAATGGCGACATCCGCTCCCATGCCACCCGTGAGCTCTTTTACCCTTGCCACCGGATCATCAACCTCCCTGGGATTGATCACATGATCCGCACCCAGTTCTTTTGCCATATCCAGTTTGTTCTGTGATCTGGCGACAGCAATAATATTTCCTGCACCCGCCAGTTTTGCCCCCATAACAGCGCTCAGGCCCACGCCGCCCACGCCATATACAACGACGCTTTCTCCGGGCCTTACTTTTGCTGTATTTGTAGCAGCCCCTATGCCGGTAGTTACTCCGCATCCAAGGAGGCATACAACATCAGATGGCGCATCATTTTGAATCTTTACTACAGCACGTTCATGCACAACACAGTATTCTGCAAAAGAACCCAGCCCGAAAAGCTGATTCATATACTGGTCCCCTTTGTGCACACGTTTGCCTGCAAAAAAAGGCAGTTCAGCCATCATCATGACATTTAGATATTCCAGACACAGGGTTGGGCGGCCTTCAGCACAGTAACGGCAGATTCCGCAGGAGAATGCAACCATGGAAACTACCTTGTCGCCGGGTTGAACAGACGTAACTCCGGGTCCGACTTTTTCAACTATACCGCATCCCTCATGGCCAACAACGATAGGCGTGGGGATCGGCATTTCGCCTTTCATGAAGCTCAAGTCAGTGTGGCACACACCAACTGCCTCAAGTTTTATCATAATTTCATTTGCCTGTGGGTCATCAATTTCAACATCTTCAATTTTTAAAGGTGTATTTGGTTCATATAAGATAGCTGCTTTCATTTTATCTCCCTTGCTTTGTTAAATTTGTGAAAAATGTTTAAAAGTACAACTTGCCAGTGACGATTCATAAAAATTGTAAAATGCAGTACGGCTATCAGTATGCATTCTTTCGATTCTGTATTGTGTAAATATTCGGCTAAAAACAAATTTGATTCAAGAATTGAAAAACAACGTCAAAAATATGGGGAAAAACAGTCATTCATTTAAGAAAAGAGAGGATGAAAACGGCGTAATAATACAGTAGCAGTGGCAATTGCTTGAATTTAGGTGAAACGACCGTTGTCAGTTGGAATAAAGGATATCTGTATACCATTTATATTAAAAGATGGGGAAATCCTTTTGTCCAACAATTGGAAAATATGCCAGTTGTGCCTGGTCAGAAATGGTAAGCCTGCCATAGATTAACACGTGCACGTGTACGAACACGTTCACGTATTGAGTGACCCTTCCCCCTTCAGGGTCGTATCTTTAATGCTATTATCATGTAAAAAATTAGATGGGAAAAGATGGCCTGAATATACATACTATGCTATGTTTGAACCAAACCGCAATATTTTTTAACAATTTATATCTCCCAACAAAAAAAAAGATAAGAAAAAGCCAGACTGGAAATGTGATAGGCCCAAATTAGGGGACGATTTTAAAAATAAAAAAGAACTGGCATTAATGCCATCTAATATTTTAGTAATAAAGGAAATAAGATATTCGCTTATGTTAGGGAGTTGATAAAGATAGTTTAGGTTGCCTTGTATTTAGACGGCTATTAAAATTCACAGGAAATGGCAATGTAATAAAAGAAGCAGTCCCATTAAAACTATAAATATTACCTATGAAAATCCCCCATCATTAATCAGCTGGTTATCCATTCTTGTTAACTTTCATTTTTATTATATAAATACAGTAATCCTATAAGTATTGTTTGTATTTAGTGATTCGAATTTCAAATTTTGAAAAAAAGTCTTAAGGCAGCAGAATTGTGAATAGATAAGGAGACATCATGGGTACGTTAAAGGACTCACAGGCAGTTAAGGTTGACACAGTAATTATTGGCGGCGGTATTTCAGGGCTTTCCTGCGCAAGGCGTCTGTTTGATGCCGGCAAAGAATTTGTCCTGCTCAGTG
>JAUXDD010000265.1 GCA_030618465.1 Desulfobacteraceae bacterium | reverse complement strand
TGCTACATTTTTACGGGACCTGGAAGCGCTGGATATGAGTTCAATCGGTATTTCCTCACCGGTCATGAGCATGGAAGCCCTTTACGGGTATGACAACATGTATGAGGTGGCACAAGATACATTTGGCACGAAGGAATGGGAAAGATTAGACGAGATCCGGTATTCAGTGGGCTTTGCCTGGAAAGTCAGACTTCCCTGGTTAAACCCAACAGACACCTTTACCATAAATCCCACATTTATCCATCAGAAGGCCCTGGATTATCCGGACTATATTGATGGTTGGGTAAAGGGTGCGGGTGGAGACGGGCCCATGGTGTCCAAAGACTACAAAGCTGACGGCCTGTATAAAAACATGTATACCATATCCACCCTCATATATACCTTTTACAGCCACGCCAAATGGATGCCCCAGATTTTCTGGCTGCACAATATCTGGGACAGAGAAAGCGGTGACGCAATACGATGCAAACTGGCATACAAACCCAACTCCACATGGTCTTTTGATACCACGGCCATGATTTTCACCAATGACGGCATGGCGACCATGGATAATAAGGATTACATAAGCTTTACCGCCAAATACCAGTGGTAGGTTTAATGGTAATACCGTGATTGAAATGTAGTTTTTTTCTGCATTGTTTGTTTTTGTTAAACTAACGTTTCAATTGAAGAAAATAATAAAAAAGGATTTGAACCCGGAATTATACCGGGGTCAAATCCTTTTTTTGTTCGGGGTAAATAATGTTAGACTGATGTAAAAAAAGCCAACCGTCCAACATCGGACATCGAATGTTCAAAATTGACTGTCATCACTCATTTCTCTCTGAACGTTTTTTCAGGCTTCGCCACCGGTCAAGCCGCTGTTTAATTGTTTTTTCATAGCCCCTGTCTGTGGGAACGTAAAAGAGCCGGTCCCGGAGCTTTTCCGGAAGATATTCCTGGGGCACATATCCTTCCTTATAATCATGGGCATACCTGTATCCCCTGCCATATCCAAGGTCCTTCATCAACCGTGTGGAAGCATTGCGAATATGCATGGGCGGCGGCAGCGTCCCTGTTTTTTTAATGGTATCCCTGACATCGTTATATGCGCTGTATATGCTGTTGCTCCTGGGTGCGGTGGCAAGATATACAGCAGCCTGGGCAAGGGCGAGATCTCCTTCCGGATACCCTAAAAACCGGTATACTTCCATGGCACTCATGGTGATCTGGAGGGCATAGGGGTCAGCATTTCCCACATCTTCAGAGGCAAACCGAACCATTCTTCTTGCAATATAAACAGGATCTTCGCCTGCTGCAAGCATGCGGCCAAGCCAGTACAGAGCCGCATCCGGATCACTTCCCCGCAGGCTTTTATGAAAAGCCGATATCAGATTGTAATGTTCTTCACCGGTCTTGTCATAACGAAGCGCTTTTTTCTGCAATGCCTGTTCAACATCTGTCAGGGTAATGGTTTTATTTTGTTCTTCACCCGATTTATCCGTATCCGGTGTTAGCAGGGATGCGGTCAGTTCAAGGCTGTTTATGGCTGTACGGGCATCTCCGTCAGCAATAAATACAAGATGCGCCAGTGCGTCATCGGTGAAAACAAGATTCATCATGCCGAGTCCGCGATCCATGTCATTCAATGTATGCTTAAGCAGTTGGGCAATATGTTTGTCTGAAAGCGGGTGGAGGGTAATCACACGACATCGTGAATTTAATGCGGGAATGACTTCAAAAGAAGGGTTTTCTGTTGTAGCGCCTATGAGTGTGATAAGCCCGCTTTCCACATGATGAAGAAAAGCGTCCTGCTGGGCTTTATTAAACCGGTGGATTTCATCTACAAAAAGAATTGTCTTTCTCTGATAAATCGTTCGCTGATTTTTCGCCTCTTCAATAACAGACCTGATATCCCTGACACCGGAAAGAACAGCTGAAATCTGAATAAAATGAGAACGGGTCTCGCGCGCAATAATTTTAGCCAGGGTTGTTTTCCCACACCCGGGAGGTCCCCAGAAAATCATTGAAAAAATTCGATCATTCTTTATGGCATTATATATCAGGGTGCCTTTGCCCGCGACATCTTCCTGGCCGATAAACTCATCCAGGGCTCGGGGACGCATCTTCGCAGCCAGCGGCTTTGCCTCATCAGAGGCTTTCTGCGATGTAAATTCGAACAGGTCCAAGATGTGTTATTTCCTCTTCCTTTTACTACCCTTTGCCCGTTTTCCTTTTTTACCTGGCTTTGCTGTAGAAAAAACAATCTTACCTGTCCGTAGCTTGAAAAGAATCCGTATGGGCGTCTGGTCAAGCCCTGATGCCTCCCGAATCTTGTTCACCAGGTATCTTTTATAGGAAAAGTGTACGGCATCCGGGTAATTTACAAAACAGACAAATGTGGGCGGTTTTGTAGTGACCTGGGTTGTGTAATAAAATTTTATCCGTTTTCCCTTGTGAAGGGAGGGTTCGGTTCGCTCGACTGCCCGTTCAATTATTTTGTTTATCTGCCCGGTGTTGATTCTCCTGGCATACTGGTCATGGACAGTGTCAACAAGATTGAAAATTCTCGTAACCCTGAGTCCGGTCAATGCGGAGATCGTCATGGCGGGAGCAAAGCTTAAATATTTTGCCTCCATTCTCAGGTGCTCATAATATTTTTTGACTGTTTTGTCATCTTTTTCAACAATGTCCCATTTGTTTAGCAGAAAAATACAACCGCATTTGCGCTCATAGGCGTAACCGGCAATTTTGATGTCCTGCTCGGTAATCCCTTCGCCTGCGTCAATAAGAATAAGCGCCACATCGCATCTGTCAAGGCTCTTTAACGCTTTGATAATCGAAAACTTCTCAAGCTTTTTTGATACTTTAGACTTCCGCCGGATACCGGCCGTGTCAATCAGGAGATATGATTTTCCGTTTATTTCACAGGCCGTATCGATTGAATCCCGTGTTGTGCCGGGTATGTTGCTGACAACCAGTCGTTTTTCACCAAGGATGCGGTTAATCAGGGAGGATTTGCCCGTGTTTGGCCTTCCGACAACAGCAAGCTTTATAACATCTGAAGAATCTTCCTCAGCAGATTCCGGAAGAACGGAAACAAGATCATCAAGAAAATCAGGAACACCGTATCCATGTTCAGCTGACAGGGAATACAGCGTTTCTATTCCAAGACTGTAAAAATCATACTGGGAATCTTCCTTTTCAATTCCGTCAATTTTATTTACCGCATAAAAAACCGGTATGGACACTTCCCGCAGGATGTCAATAATATCCGCATCAAAGGGGGAAATGCCGCTGCTGCCGTCCAGCAAAAGGATGACCGCATCCGAATCTTCCAGGGCCTGATCAATCTGGAAACGGATTTCACCGGCAAACGCATCTTCATCATCAATAAGAAAACCACCGGTATCGATCAGGGTAAACGCCACATCATTCCAGGTCGCATCACCATAATGGCGATCCCGTGTAACGCCCGGGAAATTATCAACCAGTGCATCCTTTTTTCGGGTAATACGGTTAAACAGTGTTGATTTGCCCGCGTTGGGCCTGCCAACTATAGAAACTACAGGTTTCATAATTTTTTTTTATCTGTCCTGAGTCCAAAGTAAAAAGCATCC
>JAUXDD010000034.1 GCA_030618465.1 Desulfobacteraceae bacterium | reverse complement strand
TCCCATGCCTCCGGTCTGTTGCGGAACGCCTGCATTCGGTACTCTTCATGTTTTCCATAATATTCCTCCTGAATAATTTACCTTTTTTAAACAACGTTCGAAGAACATAATAATCAGGGCACCAATTTTTATGGAATTATAAAAAAATCTATGTGGTGAGTCAAGAACTTAAAATGTCTAAAATATGAGTATTTATTGGATTTTTTTCTTTGACACATAATAAAATTTATTCAATAATAATAGTTTTTTATTCAGTATAAATATAATGATTTATAATGAAATGGACACTAATAAGGGAAATCAATAGATGAAAAAAATAATCCTTGAGAATGTTGCAGAGAGTATTGCCGTTAAAAAAAAATTTGTTGAGAATAATATTGATCTCATAATCAAAGGGGCGGATGCCATTGCAACATGCATCAAATCCGGCAATAAGGTCATGATCTTTGGAAATGGCGGCAGTGCGGCAGATGCCCAGCATCTTGCGGCTGAATTTGTAAACCGTTTTAAGATAGAACGCCCCCCCCTTGCCGCCCTTGCCCTGACCACTGACACATCAATTATAACCAGCATTGGAAATGATTATCATTTTGACGATATTTTTGCCAAACAGATAAGCGCCCTGGGGAAAACAGGGGATATTGCCATAGGCATCAGCACCAGCGGTAATTCAAAGAATGTAATAAAGGCAATAGATGCTGCCAAAACAATCGGAATGGGGACTATAGGTATGACAGGTGACGGCGGGGAACTGGCCACGTGTGTGGATATTCTTTTTTCTGTTGAATCCACCACAACGGCAAGAATTCAGGAAACCCATATCACCCTGGGCCATATTTTGTGTGACCTTGTGGACAGAATTATTTTTCCGGAAGCGTTTAAAGAGGAAAAGTAAAGATTTAAGTTGATTTTAAAGGATTTATGATTATCATTTATCACTATAAAAAAGATTACCATTAAAAAATAATTTTTGCAGGGAAACAAGTAATGCCGATTTTTGAATATCACTGTGATAAATGCGGTCATGAATTTGAGTGCCTGATTGTTGGATCCCACCAACCGGAATGCGCTTCATGCAGCAGTAAAAAAGTAACCCGGCTCATGTCTGCATGCAGCTATAAAAGCAAAGGAAGCGGCGGAGAGACAACCGGATCTTCTGCCGGCTCATCATGCAGCGGATGCACGGCCGGCAGCTGTGCGGGATGTGGTACCGCATGATCATCTCAGGAAATAACCAACCTGTAATCATTGGAACAAGGGGAAGCCAACTTGCCCTCTGGCAGGCAAACTGGGTCAAAAAAGCCCTTGAGACAAAACATCCGTCCATTTCCGTCGAGCTTGAAATTATCAAGACAAAAGGAGACAAGATACTTGACGTCCCCCTGGCAAAAGTGGGTGGGAAAGGTCTCTTTGTTAAAGAAATTGAGGAGTCGCTTTTAAACGCCAGGATTGATATTGCCGTCCACAGTATGAAAGACATGCCGGCAGACATACCGGATGGCCTGTGTATTGGTGCCATCCCGAAACGCGAAACGCCCAATGACGTTCTTATATCAAAAAACAATCTTCTGCTGTCAGAACTTGCTCAAGGCTCCTGCATCGGCACCAGCAGTTTGAGAAGGGCGTCGCAGCTCCGTCATGCCAGGCCGGACCTTAGCATTCTTCCTTTAAGGGGCAATCTTGACACCCGGATTAAAAAGCTTGAAACAGAAAACCTGGACGGTATCATTCTGGCCGCCGCCGGTATAAAACGTCTGGGTTTAGAAAACCAGATAACCGAATATCTGGATACCGGTATCATGCTTCCAGCTGTTGGACAGGGAGCCCTGTGTATTGAGATAAGAGAAAATGATCCGGAAATTTTTCACCTCCTTTCTCATTTGAATCATCAGAAAACAAACTATGTGGTTCAGGGTGAACGTGCATTTTTACACCGCCTGGAGGGAGGGTGCCAGGTTCCCATAGCCGCATTTGGAACAATTGAAAACAACACATTCTCATTAACCGGCTTAGTTGCTGATATCGAAGGCACAAAAATAATAAAAGAGACCCTGTCAGGACAGCCCACGGCTTCCGAAAAAACTGGATTGGCGCTCGCTGAGCGCCTTCTTTCAAAAGGTGCAAAAAAAATTCTGGAAGATCTTAAAAACGATGAAAACAAATGATGGCAAAGTGTTTCTGGTTGGCGCAGGACCGGGTGATCCAGGGCTGATTACAGTAAAGGGAAAAGCGTGTATCAAACGTGCGGATGTGATCATTTATGATTATCTTGCTTCCCGGACACTTTTAAAATATGCAAATAAAAATACCGAGATCATATATGTGGGAAAAAAAGGTGGCGATCACACCATGTCACAGGACCGGATTAATTCCCTTATATCTGAAAAAGCACAACAAGGCCTGACCGTAACCCGTCTGAAAGGGGGTGACCCTTTTATATTTGGACGCGGTGGAGAAGAGGCGGAAGTATTGATTCATGCAGGGGTTGATTTTGAAATTGTGCCGGGTGTCACATCCGCCATTGCAGCACCGGCATATGCAGGGATTCCCCTGACCCATCGAAAATATACCTCCACTGTTGCCTTTGTAACCGGCCATGAAGATCCGGAAAAAAGTGACTCCGGTATTGACTGGGCGTCAATTTCAAAAGGAATCGGTACCCTTGTTTTTTTAATGGGTGTCAAAAATCTGCCCCACATTACAGAAAAACTGATTAAAAACGGAAAATCCCCCGACACACCGGTAGCACTAGTTCGATGGGGAACCACACCGGAGCAGGTTACGGTTGTGGGGACACTGGGTACAATTGTTGAAGAGGTAAAAAAAGCCGGCCTTAAATCACCGTCAATTATTGTTGTGGGCGAGGTTGTTCAATTAAGGGAATCCATGAAATGGTTTGAAAAGCGTCCATTGCTGGGGAAAAGAATCGTGGTAACCCGGGCCAGGGAACAGGCAAGTGATATGGTCACACTTCTTTCTGATCTGGGTGCCCACTGTATTGAATGTCCCACCATAAAAGTGGCTCCGCCTGATGACATGAAACCCCTGGATGAGGCGATTGAAAACCTTCCGGCTTATCACTGGCTGATTTTTACCAGTGTTAATGGCGTTAACTTCTTTTTTGACCGACTTTTTTCAAGCAACAAAGATGTCAGGAGTTTAAAAGATCTGAAAACAGCATCCATCGGGCCGGCGACAGCAAAAAGGCTCCTTGATTTTGGGATAAAAAGTGATATCATTCCTGAAAGTTACCGGGCGGAATCTGTTGTTGACGCCTTTAGAAATGAAACTGTTAAAGGGGAAAAAATTCTTCTTCCGCGCGCCAGAGAAGCACGCCCTGTCCTTCCTGTTGAATTAAAAAAAATGGGGGCAGATGTGGATGAAATAACGGCATATTGCACCCATACAGTTCATGAAAGTGCTGATGACCTGTTAACTCATCTTGAAAATAAAACAATCGACCTTGTCACGTTTACAAGTTCTTCCACAGTAAAAAATTTCAAATCACTTCTCCCATCTGAAAAATTCCAACACCTGATGGAAAATGTTACCACGGCATGTATCGGTCCTGTAACAGCGGATACAGCTAAAGAACTGGGACTGGACGTTCATATCACTGCGGATTCGTACACCATAAACGGACTTTTAGAAGCCATCCTGACATTCTATACAAAACAGGATTAAGGATCGTATAAAATATTACACGGGCATGTATGATATTTTATACAATTTTCCTGACAACAACCAATCAAAATTCCCCAGTAATCCATTGGGCATCACTTCCTTGAAAACCAATTTGCCGGCCAACAACCGTCCATTGCAATACTTTTGTTGTGAGCAGTGTATAATGTGAGCAGTGTATAACTGAAAAATCTGGTTGGCATCTGTTTTGCTAATTAAAATTGATGAACGCGGAAAAAGCTTTTTACGAAACCATCAAAGTTCATAACGAAGAAAAAAACTTTTTTGTTTTCAGTGAAATTTTTTACTGTACAAAAAAACAAATATCAGAAAAAGGAGAAGACATCTATGATTGAAGATAGCCTTGGCAAATACCTTTATTATGCAAACCTCGAACTGGTAAGATGCTGCATATTTTTTGGCGGGCTCATTTTTTTTCTTCTGCTTGAATTAATCATTTCCGATCGGAAAGATTCAATTCCCAAGCCCAGTCGATGGATTACCAATATGGGACTCACCATATTCAACTGCGTTATGATCAAACTTGTTTTTGCTGTGTTGATTATAAATTGTGCCATCTATGTTACAGAAAAAAATCTGGGTTTATTTAATATGGTTCATATTCCGTACTGGCTGAAACTGTTTGCAACCGTTATTTTTATGGACTTCATGTATTATGTAATGCATATGCTGAACCACCAGATCCCCCTGATGTGGCGTTTTCACAGAATTCACCACAGTGACCTGGATATGGATGTGTCCACGGCAACACGATATCATACCGGCGAAATGATTATTGCCACCATTGTCAAAATCGGGTTTGTGTTTTTTATTGGCGCGGATCTGGTCGGTCTTGTCCTGAGCGAAAGTATTCTTATCATTACGGAACAGTTCCATCACAGCAATATCAGAATCCCCCTTCTATTTGAAAAAGTCTATGGGGTTCTTTTCGTCCCGCCATCCATGCACAGAATTCACCATTCTGTTGAAAATGAGGAACGAAACTCCAATTATGGGACTACTTTCTCATTCTGGGACAAATTTTTTGGTACGTTTTTAACAAATGTTGATCAGGAGCGTATCTGGATAGGTGTCAACGGGCATCTGCAAATCAAGAAACTCAGGATGCATGGCCTGTTGAAGATGCCATTACTGCCTATAACAAAGTAAAATATTTCCGGACAGGAATTGTTTGACCGGACCGGTGCATATTTACCGGTACTATTTATCATCATTGTTGAAACCCGTGAATTAATATTATTTTTTTAAATTTTCACATGCTCCAGCTGAACATTTTGATAAAGTGTGGATTTTGCAATTTTTTCAAATTGTTCGGTCACATCTGATACAAAAAACCGGGTTTTTCCGTTACGGGTCAGAATTTTGTCTGCCCCTGGATTATTTTCGAAATACTCTTTTACTTTTCCGGCCACAGCAATTGAAGAGTCAATAATAGTCACTCTTTTTCCGATTTTCTGTTGTATGATTTTTTTTAGCAACGGATAATGGGTGCAGCCGAGAATAAGTGTATCGATCTGGCGGGTTTTCAAGGGAAGGAGATATTTTTTTACGATCATCCGTGTTTCAGGCTTTGCCAGCCACCCCTCTTCCACCAAAGGTACCAGAAGTGGACACGGATATGAATATACTTTGGCTTCAGCATTCTGATCCTTAATTTTTTTTTCATATATACCGCTTTTTATGGTGGCACGGGTTCCAATAACACCGATTCTGTATTTTTTAGACATTTTCAGGGAAAGTTCTACGGCAGGAGATATAACCTCGAATATGGGAACGTTATACTTTTCTAAAATTGAATCGGTAGCCACGCTTGAAGCTGTGTTGCAGGCAATTATTATTATATTTGCACCATTGTCCAAAAGAAACTCTGTATTCTGATGCGCATACCGAATAACGGTTTCCCTGCTTTTTGTACCGTAGGGTGTACGTGCCGTATCACCAAAATAAATGATATCATAACCAGCCAGATGTTTCATGATAGACCGGACAACCGTTAAACCGCCCAAACCTGAATCAAATATTCCAATCATTGTAAAAAAATTATATGCGTTTACATTCAAATTCTGTTATAAATTGAATCCACGATACAAAAAGGAACATTTTATGGACTCACATAACCAACCACCGACCATGAGCCAAAAAATTTTTCAGCTTGGGTTCAGTGTGAAAACAGTTTCTGTATACCTGCTGTGTTGCGGCATTGCCGATGCCGGTGCGCCTGTTACAACAAAAAATCTCACTGCAAAATGGAACAGCTCAAAAAAAACATTGTCCAGAGGGCTGCAGGAGCTAATGGGAAAAAACATCCTCAGCCAGATACTTTCAGACGGGGAAGGAAACGAGGCCTATAAAATTTTAGACGAAAAAAGCTGGAAAAAATAAAAAATCATTTTTGCTGATCACGTTTACCTGTTTTTATAAGTTCGTTTTTTACACATGCCTTCACAACGTTTTCAGGAATATCCGTGCAAATACCGGGGCACGATCCGGCCATCATTTTCCAGTTTTTGATATCCTTGATTACGGATTCAATAAAAGGCCACGCCCGGCACATCCCTGGTTTTACGGGGTGAATGGTACACAACTCATCCCAGAAAATGCAATACCCGTTATCTCCCTGTGCCAGAACATGCTTGCTCCCGGATTTCTGACAAAAATCTTCAATAAATGTTTCAGGATCTTTATGAATATATCTTGCTATGGCATCAATATCTTTTTCTGTTACATAGGTTCCCCCAAACCCTTTGCAGCATTCACCACATTTTTTGCATTGAAAAATATCAGTGGCTGAACCAGAGGCTGCACTATATCCGGAAGCTGTATTATCAGACACCATGTCTTTTTTCCATAGCTCTTTTCAATGTAACCTGATCCACATATTTGATATCCCCGCCGATGGGGACACCTGATGCGATTCGGGTCACTTTCACAGGATAGGATTCAAGGCAGCCGGCCAGGTATGAAGCAGTTGCTTCGCCCTCAACATCCGTGTTTGTAGCGATCACAACTTCGCTGACAGTCCCTGCCTGAATTTTCCGGATAAGCTCTCTTATCCGTATATCATCCGGTCCCACACCATCCATGGGGGAAAGGACACCCTGAAGGATATGATACCGCCCGGTAAAAGCACCTGATTTTTCTAATGCCACCATATCTGCCGCATTTTCAACCACACACACCAGGCTCGCATCTCTTGCCGGATCACTGCAGATTTTACATATATTGCTGTCGCTTAAGGCAAAACACATGGAACACAGCATTACTTTTTCCTTAAGCTCACGGATGCTTTCAGCAAGCTGCCCGGCGTCTTTCCTGGAAGAACGGACAATATGCATGGCAAGGCGTTCAGCTGTTTTTTCTCCAATTCCCGGCAGTTTTGAAAAACATTTAATGGCATTTGATATGGATGGTGGATAATGTTTCATTTTAATTTACATCCAATAACGTTATTGTTTGAAATCGGAACCCCGTCAATATCCGCAATTATCCAAGTCCGGGGATATTCATTCCGCCGGTAAGTTTACCCATTTCTGAAGAAACCATTTCCTGCGATTTTGCCAGGGCATCATTTACGGCGGCAAGCACCAGATCCTGAAGCATATCAACATCCTCCGGATCGACCACTTCTTTTTCAATCTGAATGGATTCAACCTGCTGCTTTCCGTTTGCAACAACCTTAACCATTCCACCCCCGGAGGTTGTTTCAACCGTTCTTTCCCCTAACTCTTCCTGAAGCTTAACCATCTTGGCCTGAAGTTTCTGGGCCTGCTTCATCATATTCCCCATACCTTTCATAAAAACACCTCCTACAAAATTTTTACATCCACAATCCTGCCGTTAAAAACTTCAATTGCATCCTGAACAAGCGGGTGATTCAGGGCTTCCTGTCTCAGTTTTCCGGCACGGTCTGTTTTCTTTTTATCATTACTGTCTGTACTCATTTTTGTTTTTATTTCAATAGCCAACTTTTCCCCATAAAAATCCCGGCACGCGGCTTTTAATATTTCCATGTTTTTATTACGTTTGACCATGTTGATATTAAAACTGCTGCCGTTAACTTCAAGCTCAAGTGCATTCTCTGTCAAACGGGTTAAGCGGCTGGTATTAAGACAGGCTGCAAGCGAAGGATGCTTTGATGATAAACGGCTAACAAAATCCGGCCAGGAATTCTCAGTGGGGCATGCCTGACTTCCGGGTACGTTTACAATGTCGGGCGTTTCTGGTGCGGGTGGCGCTGGAGAATAATCTGAAGCCGGTTCACTTATTTTTTCCGGGGGCCTGTTATTTTCTCTTTGAAAATTTACACCTGCTGGTTTTTTCCCAATTTCTGCAGGAGATGATGCAAATTCATCTCTTAAAGCATCGAGTTTTTGAATCAATACATCAATGGATAATGCCGGTGTAATCTGAAAAATTTTTATAAACAGTATTTCAAGCAAAATTTTGGGTTGAGAGGAACGCTTGATGGCAGCTTCTTCTTTAAATAGGATGTCTAAAATCTGGCTCAGGTAAAGTTCGGAAATATTTTCCACCTGACCGACCATCATCGCTTTCTCATGAGCCGGGACTTTGACCAGCTTATCAATTTTTTTTCCAAGCTTAATAACCAGAAGATTTCTGAAGTGTTCCGCAATATCTGAATAGAATTTTTTGATATCATGACCACGATCAAATATTTCATCAATAATATCAAGAATGTCCAAAACATTTTTTCTTAAGATGGCGGCTGAAACAGCAAAAATGATTTTCCGGTCAATAACACCCAGGATATTCAGTATATGGGCATGTGTGATCATCCCTTCCGAGCAGCTCATTACCTGGTCAAGAAGACTTAAGGCATCCCTCATGCCTCCACCGGACTCCCCGGCTATAAGGCTGAGGCTCTCATCTGAAATATCAACTTTTTCCACAGAACAAAGCGACTTCATATGCTTTGAAATGGATTCGAGATCGATACGTTTTAAATCATGCCGCTGACATCGGGAAAGAATAGTTATGGGAATTTTATTGGGCTCAGTAGTGGCAAAGAAAAACAGAATATGAGACGGTGGTTCCTCAAGTGTTTTTAAAAGAGCGTTAAAAGCAGCCGTACTTAACATATGAACTTCATCAATAATATAAATCTTGTACGGACTATGTGCCGGTATGTACTTGATATTTTCCCGGAGTTCCCGCACCTGATCCACACTGTTGTTTGATGCACCGTCAATTTCAAAGACATCGGCTGCATTTCCGGAAGTGATCTCCCTGCAGGACCGACAGGTATTGCAGGGCACCGGCCTGGGCCCGCCTTCACAGTTCATGGCCTTTGCCAAAATACGCGCAACCGTTGTTTTGCCGGTTCCTCTTGGTCCGGAAAAAAGGATGGCATGGGGAACGCGTCCGGATGAAATGGCGTTACTCAAGGTGCGCGTTACGTGGTCCTGCTTTACGACCTGGTCAAATGTTTGCGGTCTGTATTTTCGGGCAAGGACAAGATAGGACATAAAAGAGACAACCTTAAACCTTATGTATCAATATCAGGTAAACGTTTCTGTTGAAAGCAATACAAGACTCATGCTCAAAAGAAAGGCTTTGGGACTGATAAATTTATGGCGGAGAGAGAGGGATTCGAACCCTCGGTACCTGTTACAGCACACACGATTTCCAGTCGTGCACCTTCAGCCGCTCGGCCATCTCTCCGCAAAAAGACAGACTTTCAGACAATTTGTTATTATTTCCCTTTTATACTCCTGATAAATTTCGAACATGTTTATAATATTGTCAAGAGTTAGTTTTCAGTTCACAGCCATTTTAAAGGTGGCTGAGATTTAATTGTCGTTATTCCGTCACCCCAATAAAAATGTGTCTGTGATATCTCTTTTTTAAATAAAAAAATCAATCATTTTTTGATGGTTTTTGTATTTTATAATCCTGCATAACAAATACCCGGCTTGTATTTTTCCATATTTTGTTATATACCGGACTAAAAATAACACGAAAAATAACACAGGAGTATCTCTCGAACAAACTATCTCATTTCTGGATGGACACTAATAAGCTCCGGATAATTTTGCGGGAAAATGATGAAAGCAAGTATTCTAATAATTGATGATGAAGAGAGCATCCGGTTTTCATTTAAAAATTTTCTGTCAAACGAGGGGCATGAGATAATGACAGCAGAAAATTATGACTCTGCAATAGACATTATCAATAAAAAGAGTTTTGATTTGATGTTTGTTGATATCATCCTTGGCACACACACAGGAATTGACATTCTCATGGCGGTCAAGGAAAGGGGAATCCGCTGCCCTGTTATCATGGTAACAGGGGAACCCAACGTTGAAACATCGGCAGAGTCTATACGGGGGGGCGCCTTTGATTACATATCCAAACCGGTTCGCAAGGAGACCCTTTTGCAGGTCACCAATCGCGCCCTTCAACATAAGGCCCTTACGGATGAAAAAAATCTTATAGAAGCTGAAAAAGAAAGATACCGCCAAAACCTTGAAGCCATTTTCAGAAGCCTCCAGGATTCAATCGTTACCGTTGACCATGAAATGCGTGTTATAGAAGCCAATGCCTCAACTAAAAATATCTGCGGTTTTTCTCCGGAAGATATCGTGGGGTTAAAGTTTACAGAAATTCCCAATATCTGCAATAAAACATGCTTCAACGTGCTAAAAGAAACCCTGAAAACAAAAAACACAATAAAAGAATACCGTATTGAATGCCAGCATCAGAACAGGCCCAACCAGGTTGTCCTTCTGACCAGTTCTCCGCTTACAGATAAGAACAACCGATTTATGGGGGCAGTTGTTGTGGCCAGGGATATAACACGGTTAACGGATCTTGTCCGGCAATTAAAAGAACGGCATAAATTTCACAACATCATCGGCAAAAGTACAAAGATGCAGGAAATTTATAAACTTCTTGAAGATCTTTCAGAAACAGCCACAACCGTTTTAGTGACCGGTGAAAGTGGTACAGGGAAGGAGGTTGTGGCGAAAGCCCTTCACTACAGCAGTACCCGTGCCTTAAAGCCAATTGTCACTGTCAATTGTTCTGCGTTAGCGGAGAACCTTCTTGAAAACGAGCTTTTTGGGCACGTAAAGGGTGCATATACAGGTGCCATCAATGACAAGGCCGGGCGGTTTCAAATGGCTGACGGCGGCACCATATTTTTGGATGAAATCGGTGATATTTCGCCCAGAATACAACTCAAACTGCTAAGGGTTCTTCAGGAGCGGGAGATAGAACGCGTCGGCGATTTTAAAACAATTGAAGTTGACGTTCGCGTTATTGCCGCTACCAACCGTAATTTGAAAGAAAAGGTAAAATCCGGGGAATTTCGTGAAGATCTTTATTACCGATTGAAGGTTATTGAACTGTCCCTTCCGCCGTTGAAAGAAAGACGAGAGGATATTCCGATCCTGGTGGATCATTTTATCAGAATGTTTAATGATATCTTCAACAAAAATATAGATGGCGTATCCAATGAGGTTTTGTCGGCATTTATGAGCTATCCCTGGCCGGGAAATGTCAGGGAGTTAAAGCACGCTCTTGAGCATGCCTTTGTATTATGCCATGATAGAACCCTTATGTATAATCATCTGCCGGTGGAAATAAGGGACTATTCGAAAAATATGAAACCAGCTGCTGAGCCCATGGCCGATACAGGCCCCCGGGAATTGCTTGAAGCACTTAACAGAACCGACTGGAACAAGGCAAAAGCCGCCCGGCTGATGGGTATCAGCAGAATGACGCTTTATCGAAAAATTAAAAAATATAAGATTAAACCGCCGAATGAATTAAATGTTAACATTTAATATATAATATATCATGCCTGTTTTTCAATATACCGCCTTAGATATCAAGGGCAAAAATATTACTGGAATTATTGACACGGAAAGCGCCCTTATCGCCAGGCAGAAGCTGCGTGCTTCCAATATCTTTCCCGTTTCGATAAATGAAGTCTATGCTGATTCGGTAAAAAAAGAATCGCGGTCGGTTTCATTTTCCAATCCGTTTTCCAGGGTAAAATCCTCAGAAATTTCTATGATGACAAGACAGCTGGCGACTATAGTTGGAGCGAGCTTTCCACTTGTATCCGCAATTTCAACACTGATCCCCCAAACCCGGTCTCACGCCTTGAAAAAAATTCTGTCCCAGATAAAAGATTCCATTGAGGAAGGAAGCAGCTTTGCCGGTGCTTTATCACGGTACCCGGAAACCTTTTCATCTATTTATATAAACATGGTTCGAGCCGGTGAAAGTTCAGGTTCCCTTGAAATCGTTCTGGATCGTCTCGCTGATATCACTGAAAAACAGCAGGAATTAAACAATAAAATCAGATCAACTCTGGCGTATCCTTTATTCATGACCATTTTCGGTATGGTGGTCACTTTTTTTTTACTGGCTGTTATTGTTCCCAAACTCACATCGATTTTTTCCGAAATGCACCAGACCCTGCCGCTGATTACACGTATTCTTATCTCCATCAGTGATATATTAAAATCCTTCTGGGGTCTTATCCTTATCCTGACTGCGGCATTGGTGATAGCCTTCAGCGTATTGAAAAAAACAGAAAAAGGCCGGTATTTGTATGACAGGACACTGCTTCGTCTGCCTGTTGTTGGGATTTTATTAAAAAAACTTGCTGTTGCGCGTTTTACGCGTACACTTGGATCACTGCTTGAAAACGGCGTCCCCATGTTGCCTGCCCTTGAAATTGTAAAAAATATTGCGGGAAATGTTATTATTTCAGATATCATCGAAAATTCTTCAAAAGAGGTTGAAAAAGGTCTGGGGGTAGGCATCTCGCTTGCTGCTTACAATATTTTTCCGGATCTTGCCATTCAGATGATTCAGGTTGGTGAGCAAAGCGGAGAACTGGAAACAATGCTGTATAAAGCGGCGGATATTTATGAAAATGAAGTGGAATCCAGTATTATAAGTATGACATCACTGCTGGAACCGACCATTATACTTATTATGGGTGTGGTTGTTGGTTTTATCATCCTTTCCATTGCCTTGCCGATCATGGAAATGAATAAGCTGGTCATGTGAAGGGATATCCCGCACAACCTACTGTATTTTTTTCCAGCGCTTGCTTTTTATTGTCTCTATTTCATAATTTCTGGTTCCAAGGCCAAGGCTTTCAGCATAATCAAACTGATAAGACCATTCAATATTCGGGTAAATACTTTTAAACTTATCTTCCCCTGGATTCATATGGGTTTTCATGCATGTCTTCGGAAGTGCCTGCTCCTGGTTAACAAAATCAACAGATGCCTTATCTATAGCAACAGGATCTGTTGATGCCAGGATTCCAATATCTCTGACGATTGGCGCATCACTATAGTTCAGGCAATCGCATGCCGGAGAAATATGGGTCAGAAAGTTTATAAACAGCATCTTGCCCCCCTTACCCTTTAATACACCCATCGTATATTCAATCATTTTTTCAATAAAAACAGGTATGGACGGATTCCATTTAATCTGTACCGCGCCGGTGGGGCAGATGATAATACATTCCCCACACCCGATACAATTATCAGTAGAAATTGATGCTTTTCCTTCATTTAAAGAAATGGCCTTTTCCGGGCAGTGGTATTCGCAGTCACCGCATCCAATACATTTTTTACTTTTCACTTTCGGGCTGACACCTGAGTGTTGAGCCAGTTTTCCTCTGCGGGAGGCACATCCCATCCCAATGTTTTTCAATGTTCCGGCAAACCCTGTAAGTTCATGCCCCTTGAAGTGAGCTACGGATATCAGGGCATCGGAATGAACAATATCCGATCCGATATAAACTGTATCAAAATGTTTGCGGTTAATGGCAACAGGAACCTCGCTCCTGCCTCTTAAACCGTCCGCGATGACAATAGGGGCATCGACTACGGAATACGCGAATCCGTTTTTAACGGCTGTTTCAATATGCGTCGGTGTATCACTCCGTGACCCAGCGTATAACGTATTGCAATCCGTTAGAAAAGGTGTCCCCCCTGCGGATTTTGCGCATTCAACCACCTTTCGGATAAATACAGGACGAATAAAGCCCGTATTTCCCAGGGCGCCAAAATGAAGTTTTATGGCAACCAGATCTCTTTTTTTGATTGTTTCTGCAATACCTGCGGTTTCAATGAGCTTTCCGAATTTATCTATGAGACCTTCCCTGGGATTTGTTCTTAAATCGATAAAATAGACAACGCTTTTCATTTTGTTTTTCCTGTTTTGGAACATAAAGATTATTCTAACCATACAGTTTTAGGGGTATATATTCCGGATGATTTTTTTAAATTCTCAAAAATTGTATGATTTTTTCTTTCCGGTTTTGAGCATGCTCAAAATTTAACGTGTTTGATAAAGCTTCAAGATGTTTTGAAGCATCAACCGGAGACTCTCCTTTGCTTTTTAAAAAAACCTTGTACCAGGCAGGCAGTGAGTCATAGTAACTGTCAAGCAGTTCGCCTGAACGCAGTCTTAACGCCGCCGTTTCATCCTTCACCCGTTCCTTCATGGCTCTGTCCCGGCGTTCATTGTTTATTGCCGCAAGATGATTTTTTATATCTGAAACAATATTCTTTTTTATTTTCTTATACCCCCGGATAGGCAGAATCCACCATTTAATAATGATAAATCCAAAAAACCCCATTAAAAAGCTTACACTCATTCCGATATATTTTGTTTCCATAAACAACCTTCTCAATAAAAAATTGTTATTTCTAACCGATTTCTTTAAAACCGACAAGAAAATTTTCTGTTCAAGTAAAACAGCAAGGTCATTAATTTAACAAGGTGGGGAATACCTGCTGCATTTTTTGACCATGCAAAGGGAACAACCTGTGTTGTAAGGTCTTATCTTATTAAATTTTAAACAAATTGTGAAATCTACCAGGAAATACCACAACTTTTAGCTCATACTTTTCCTTATCATCAATATCTACATTGGTAAATATTCCCAGTTATTTTAATGGAATAGCGGCAGAGATAGCCTGGTATGTATTTTGCTTCTTTATTAATTATAAGGAATTTAGCTATCATGCTTGAAATATCAGCGATAGTTTTTTAGCAATAAAATAAGTTGGTTATGAAATAAAAACCGGTAGAAAAAAATGGTGTAATTATGAATAATACTATCTCAAAAATAGTAAAAAACGTACTGGAAAAAATCATTAACTGGTTTGATAAATTTTTAGACAGAGTTATTCTTGGCGGTTAAGTTAAGATTGTGCGCACTTCTTATACTTCCTTTTCCGCCTCTGTGACGCTCTTTTACACGATAACCGAAAGCGTAAAAAGAGTCAGATTTGCTAGGATATGGATGGTTATCGGAGTCATGAGTTTACCATCCAGTTCATAGGCGACACCAAACAGTATCCCGCCAGTAAGCTGAATAATTGATACGCCCGGATAATGGGCAAAAGCAAAAAACAGGGTGCTTACCAGCAAGGCAACGGTAAACCCCCAGCGCCTGAAAAAACCAAATATAATCCCCCGGAACACGATTTCTTCTGCTATGGGAGCAATAAATCCTCCCACAATAAAGAAAAAGACCAGATCCAATATTCGCGAAGGCAATCGGGCATGTAGATATTTCAAAGGATTAATTCCTGAAAAAAACAGGATGCCAAAAACAATAAAAACAACTGTGCCAAAACAAAATGACCATATCAGTCCCCTTTTTAAACCGGGGAAAAACTGGTGTTTGTCCAGGCCAATGGAATACAGTCCTTTATTACTGGCGGATACAATTAAAACGATGAGGCAGACTTCCACCAGTCGTGTTATTCCCAGAACAGGCATCACGGGAAACAGTTTGCCGGCCAAAACAAGTGTCCTGATCAATTCTGACAGAAAAAGAACTACCAGAGAAAAATATAATGTTTTTATTTCGATCCTGTTTGTTTCCACCCAAGTGTCCTTAATGCTTTATATGCATACCCCTGAATATACCAGTTGTCTGATTTTTTTATCCTGCTGAGAATTTCTTTTTTTGCATGCTCTTTCTCACTCCGGTTAATCCTCTGGCCAAGTGAGTAATAGGCCATACAGACAATATTTATATGAGGGTCATCAAGAAGATCTATCAATTCATAAAAAGTTGCCGGCGACTGGCTGATACTCAATGCGCGTGTCAGCCAGTAACGTTCGGGAACATAAGGGCTCTTAATTATTTCTCCATGCATCCCCCGAACAAAAATATCGATTTTTTTCTCTTTAGCAAACTTCAGGGCGGCTATCCGTTGATACCGGTTTCCAGATGTTAGATATTTTTTCATTTTTTCAGAATCAATTTTTTCATTCACAGAGCCGGCAGACAGAACCAGGGACATGCCCGTGATAACGCAAAGTATTCCGGCACCCACCGATGCGTGCAGCGGTTGAAAAAAAATACTGGTTATTATTCGAAATGGTGCATACAGGCATAAAAACAATGTCAGGGAAACCATGGTAATTAATGAAAAAAATGTAAACTGACGAAAAAAAAGATGCCTGTCGCATTTATCAGAAAACAGCTTTAATATTTTACCTGTATTTAAAAAGAAATCACCTGAAGTTACAGACATAATTTCCCGGCCATTATTGATCAGCAATAAATTTCTGCCTGACTCCCTTATTTCCATATCCACTGATTCACCGGTATTGACAGCCAGATAATCAAAATTCATCAATCTTTTTTTAATTCGTCCGGCTAATACTCTGTCGTCAAATGATGACAAAAAACAAATCCTGACAAGTCGCTGGTGTTGAGATTTAAATACCCGGGCAGGATAAAGGCAGTAGTTGTAGTAAAATGCATTTATTTTTTTTCCGGTTTGAGTGGATAATAACAGCTTGTCCCGAATATCCAAAAATGAATTTACATTCATGCAGGACAGACATACGCCCGAAAGAATAATAAAAAAAATTACCGGCACTGTGACCTGGAAACTTTTATTGGGGTGCGGCTGATCAGGGGCAATTTTTATTGTAATCCAGAATATTAAAACAGGCAGGACAATAAAATAAGATGTGGAAACCAAAGAGAATCCATGAATATTGACTGCTATAAGGAATACGAGCCAGAGAATCAGAAAAAAAATAAGCGCCGCTTTATTTCGTAAAAATATACGCATCCATATCCATGCGGCTAAAAAGGAGATCAGTGTCAGGCAACCGCCAATTGTAAAAGTAAAAAACAGCCCCCCGAAAAAAGCAGGGCCGAAATCCTTCAGCCGCTCCATAACAATGAGATTGGGAATGGGAAGGTAGCCTGACTGACTAACAGCATACACGCAATGGTATAGATCAGCATTGGACAAATAAACATTGCAGACCGAGAGTATCTGTGAAGCAATCAATCCAAGTGAAACCACTATGACTGGATATAATGATCTTGTCATGAGATTCCCGAAACGTAAATATTTGATAGCCGGTTGACCTGTTTGCCTGTTAAATAACGAAAACTATCTGTTTCCTCCGTCCAAAGTCAAGTATTCCTTTTTTGGGGGATATAATAGACTGAAAGTCCATTTTATTCACCCTCACCCCGGCCCTCTCCCGTCAAAGGGAGAGGGAGATTTTCGATTTTTTACGAAACCATCAAGTTTTACTCCTCCCCTTACAAAAAAGGAAAGTTTTGCTCCCCCCTTTGTAAAGGGGGCCGGGGGGGATTTAGCGGCCTCCAAGATAATGAATAAACTAAAAATTTCATATCATTTTTCTTAAGCTGATATCAGTTCTGGAAAAAAGGGCCCAAGTTAATGACATTGACTTAATAGTCATCATTTTCATATGATCTTAACGATGAATATACCCCCTGAATAGGTACAAATATTTCATTATGCGCATGCGACTTCTTTTCTTGCGCCGGTAAACTTTTTTTTAAATCATTTTGCTTAAATATCGGGCGATTACAATACTCAGTAATTATATTATATAAAAATCTTGCTTTTTAAATAAATTTAATTATTATGGGGGTGTTCAAAAAAGCACATATTAAATGATGTGCGGGTTTCGTTCGGAAGGAAAGAACCATTTCTTAAAGTGGCGACCTTAAGTTTGGAACCGGGAGAAATACTAAGAAAGGAGGTTACCACTATGGCTAATGGCGTTGTGAAATGGTTCAGCGATCAAAAAGGTTTTGGATTCATAGAGCAGGAAGAAGGACCGGATGTATTTGTTCATCACTCAGGTATTAACGCGTCCGGCTTCAAATCTCTTAATGAAGGCGATCGAGTCACATTTGACATAGAAGAGGGGCAAAAGGGTCCCTCGGCAGTCAATGTAACAGTAGCTTAGCTTTTATTAAAAACACTAAAGGGCACGCCATCTGATTTGATGGCGTGCCTTTTTTTTTGCTACAAAGGCCTATTTGGCGGAGAGGGTGAGTTTCGAATACTACCGCCCAATTTGTAAACATTATAAATTTAACAGGTTTTCAGTGGTTAATTTTTATTGCTGTCCACTCGCTGTCTGAAAATCATTTTTTACCCCCGGGAAATCCTTCACATCATCAATTATAATCTGATACACAAATTCCTTTTTATTATTTGACATAAATGTGTGGTGGCATTATTATGGTCATTATAAATTTAACAATGGAGGAGTGATGGCTGATATCGATAAAATCTTGCCTGTAACACAGGTAAAACGCAACCTGCTTAAAATCATAACGGATATAGTTAATGATGAATCAACCATATCCGTTACCAAAAATGGTGAGCC
>JAUXDD010000283.1 GCA_030618465.1 Desulfobacteraceae bacterium | reverse complement strand
TCCGGGCAAAGGAATAATTTGAAAGTTCTGGTAACGATAGAGGTGGCACAGGTATGAGGCCGGTAAATAATCACCAATAACCTGACCCCGGCTGAGCAGGACTTTTTAAATCTTTCTATACCTGTATTCAATTGGGGTTGTTTCTTGATGCTAAATGAGTTTTTTAATTTGTTTTCAACCTTCTGGGTTATTTTTTCCTTTTCTTTTCTTGTGGCCTTGACCGGTGCCATGGCGCCTGGCCCGTTACTGACATACACAATAATAAAATCTGTAAATTCAGGGCGCCGGGGGTATCTCATCGGGGCCTGGGTCATACTGGGCCATGCCCTTCTTGAAATGGTCATTGTTTTTTTTCTGTTAATGGGATTTTCGTTTGTCTTAAAAAATATGATGGTTGTGCGTTTTATTGGAATTACCGGCGGGATCATTCTTGTCTGGTTCGGCACATCTCTTATAAAAGATATAACCCTCGGGAAAATTTCCACTGAATTTCTGAAATCTTCCGGGAACACGGAAACGGATTCTAACCAATATAATACCAGAGGCCTTGAAAATCCAATTGTGGGGGGAATCATAGTCTCCATGTCAAATCCGTACTGGTGGGTCTGGTGGGCGACAATCGGGTTTGCGTTCATGATCCAGTTTGATGTGTCCCTGAAGAAATGGCCGGAACTGATTGCATTTTTCCTCGGGCATGAGGCCGGTGACCTGCTCTGGTATGTTATTGTTTCGTTTCTTGCCTTTTTTGGAATTCGCCACCTGAACCGGAAAACATATTACGGGATTCTGGTGGTGTGCGGGATTTTTATGATATTGTTCGGTGCTTACCTTGGCATTTCTCCGTTTTTTAAGGAGAAGATATAGCCCTGCCCTTTTTACTACCTCAATTGAGGTACTAATTTCTGGTATTTGTTAAAAAACAAACACAAATGTGCACACGATTGAATATAAAAAGATACGTTTTCCCAGGAGACCAGCAGGTTGTTTTTTTCTGGCATCATGTGTAACACCTTAAATAGTGCCTGAACGAAAACGCCTGATTTCCCCAATTTCTGCGTCATATAAAATTTTAATCCTCAAAACACTCTATGTATTCCCCCGGGGGCACTTCCTTCAGGGCGCCTGCGGTTAAACCTGATCTTAAAATCGGGTGATCTTCCCTGAACCTGGAAAAATCATTCATTTTCGTTCAGGCATTAAATACAAAGAGTATTATAAAAACATCGTTATTTTGGAACTAAACTTGCTTTATATCAGACTATCTCTGCCCGGAATATGATTCGGCGGATTGCTGTATGTTGAAGATGCTATGTCTCAGTTTAAACGCGGGTCTTCAGTATCTTCTGTAATTTATAACGTAAAATAATATCTGGAGGATGAACATTATGAAAAATTTAATCAAAATATTTATAATTTCTATGCTGATATCATTTCTGGCTTCATCCGCACTGGCCCGACAAAAAGGCAGGGCAATATATGATCTTCACAAGCCATATATCGCCTGTGATACGGAACTGCCACTGGTATACAGTGATGATTTTACCGAATTCGATACTGATTACTGGTCATCAGAGAATGGCAATGCCCGGATTAAAAGAAATAACTGGCTGCATATTAAACATGACACCGTAACCTCCCTTGATTATAGTGAAAACAATATCGATTATTTTCGTGTTGTACTACGGTTTCGCACTCCCCGATCTCATCATCCGGGATTTCGTATTCATTTTACAAATGGCGCACTACTTGAATTCGGCTACAATAAAGGGGAAAATCACAAACGGTTTAACGAAATGATCTGCAGGCAGTTTTCTTCCCCCACCGCACCGGAAGCCGCTGAAGATCAGTTAATTATTAATTTCCCCAAAAATATATGGCATACACTGGCGGTTGACTATGACAGTTCCACCGGCCTGGTTTTTATTGATACAAATAATGATTGTGAGGTTGATGAAGTGCTGCAATGGGAACCGGGCTTTGTGTTCAGCCATGTAAGCGGTTCCAACCAGAAGTGGGATATGTTTGAGCTGTATGCGCGTGAAGATCAAATTTCCGGAAATTCTGGCCTGCCTGTTTTTCAGCTGGCATGGGGTGACTTCGGCGATGCTCCCCGTGGTCTGGCAGTGGACACGTTTGGCAATGTTTATGTCGCAGATACATCCGCAAACAGTGTGATAAAGTTTGATAGTAACGGCAACCTGCTTGACGAATGGTTTGATTTTAATGCGCCTCAGGGGATAGCGATTGATGATATTACAAATACTATCTATGTGGCCAATAGTGGCACCGGTACTGTAAAAAAGATTGATACCCAGGGCAACGTTATCTCCGAGCTTCCCAATTTCCGCGACGATTACGTCTTCCTGCAAAATGTTTTTGACGTTGCTGTTGATAGCAGCGGAAACGTTTATGTACCCACCAACAGCTGGTGGTTCGGCCTCAGGATTATAAAATTTACCAGCGACTGGGAATTAACCGGAATAATTATACCCTATGGTGATATGGATATCCTGGGGCTTGATGTTGATTCAGCAGGGAACCTCTATGTGACAACCCTGGCCGGTATCCAGAAATATGATGCGCAAGGTGATTATCTCAATGATATGGGTACGGTGTCAGGAGTAAATGAACCAGGCGAATTCTTCGATGGGAGTCAGGATATTTTTATCGACAATCAGGATAGTCAATACGCAACCGATGGTGGCGAAAACAATCGTATCCAGGCTTTTAATTCAGACGGCGAATTTTTGTACGAATGGGGCACAACCGGCTCCGGCGATGGTGAATTCAATTCACCGGCCAGGATTGATGTCGGTTCTCATGGTATTTTTGTTTTGGATGCCGGCAACCGACGGGTTCAGAAGTTTAAATAGTAATATCATTCGAGCGATTGAGGAGCCAAATGGGTTCCTCAATCGCTCTGTCGAATCAGGACCACGCATAGTAAATACATTCCGGTTTTTCAGCGCCTTTCAGCTTTTTCCCAGCCATATAAAAGATACTTCCAGATTTCATTATACTTCCTCTAACGGACTTTTTCCATATACAAAACCATATTTTTCTTCCTGCAAAAGCTCATCTTTTTTCTGCCGTTAGCGCAACCACAACATCATGTGTTAATTTTAATATTGACATACAACTTCATTTTCTATATGCATTATCGACACGACAAAAAAGCGAGTTCTTATCCTTC
>JAUXDD010000077.1 GCA_030618465.1 Desulfobacteraceae bacterium | reverse complement strand
GATTTCTATATTGCAGAAGAAGATCCGGATCTTGAAAACGGTAAAAAATGGGTCGGACCGGCTGACGACATCATCCTGCGAAAAAGGGGTGTTGAGTTTGTTGATGGTTCAGCTCCCGGTTTTGCCACAATGGTTGGAGCTGCACCGGATGTAGAGACCGCAAAAATGATCGTTGAAGACTACCAGAAACGGAATCTCTATATTTTCTGCGCTGCCAACCACAATGGTAAAACACTGATCGACCAGCTTATTGAAGGCGGTGTTCAGATCGGATGGAATACAAGAATTGTTCCTTTTGGTCCGGATATTTCATCTGCCGTATTTGCCCTTGGTTTTGCAAACAGGGCAGCCATGACATTCGGCGGTGTTGAGCCGGGTGATCACAAAAAAATCCTTCATTACAACAAGGAACGTATTTTTGCATTTGTCAATGCCCTTGGTGACATTGGTGTTGAATGGGGTTGTGCTGCAGCAGGTTGTGTAAACTGGGGATTCCCCACAATTGCAGACACTGACATTCCTGAAATTCTGCCCACCGGTATCTGTACATACGAGCATGTTGTAGCGAACGTTCCCCATGAGGAAATGGTACAGCGATCCGTTGAGGTCAGGGGACTTAAAGTTGCGGTATCTGAAATCAATATCCCGTGCTCATTCGGTCCGGCTTTTGAAGGTGAACGTGTCAGGGGTGCTGATCTGCACTGCCAGGCAGGCGGCGGAAAAACCCAGTGTACCGAGCTTGTCAAGATGGCTGACATGAAAGAGATCGAAGACGGCAAGATTGAAATTATTGGTGATGATATCACCGGTCTTAAAGAAGGAGAGACCTTCCCGCTTGGCATCTTTGTACAGATTGCGGGCCGGGAGTTCCAGGCTGACTTTGAACCCATCATGGAACGTCAGATCCATCATCTTACCAACTATATCCAGGGCATCATGCATATCGGCCAGAGAGATATCGCCTGGGTTCGTATCGGCAAGAGCGGCGTAGAAAAGGGTTTTACCTTAAAGGATATCGGCGTCGTTCTTCATGCCAAGTTCCACCAGGATTTTACAAAGATCGTGGACAAGGTACAGATTACCCTTTATACCAAGAAGGCAGATGTGGCCAAACTTACTAAAACTGCAAGGGCGGAATACAGGACAAGAGATGAGCGTGTTTCAAAAATGAAAGATGAGGATGTGGAAACATATTACTCATGTACGCTCTGCCAGTCTTTTGCTCCCAACCATGTATGCTCCATCAGCCCGGAAAGAACCGGTCTTTGCGGCGCATACAACTGGATGGACTGCAAAGCAGCCTTTGAGATCAACCCGACCGGTCCGAATCAACCCATTGAAAAGGGCGAGTGTATTGATCCGTTACTTGGCCAGTGGAAGGGTGTCAATGACTTTGTTTACAAGGCATCCAGGGGTGCGGTTACCCATTACAACTTCTACTCCATGGTTATTGATCCCATGACAACATGCGGTTGCTGCGAGTGTATTGCGGCAATGCTTCCGTCGTGTAACGGCGTCATGACTGTAGGCAGGGACTACACAGGTGAAACACCGTCGGGAATGAAGTTCACCACACTTGCCGGTGTTATGGGCGGCGGTGCCGCTTCTCCGGGTTTTGTCGGCCATTCCAAGTTCAATATCACCCAGGGTAAGTTCATTACCGGAGATGGCGGACTCATTCGCATGGTATGGATGCCCAAGATGTTGAAAGAGGAGATTAAAGAAAGAATCGAAAAACGCGGCGCTGAACTTGGCGTTCCGGATCTTTATGACAAGATCGCTGATGAAACTGTTGGGATCACTGAAGAAGAGATTCTTCCCTGGCTCCAGGAAAAGGGACATCCGGCACTTGATATGGACCCGATTGTTAGATAATTGAAAAATGTGAAGAGTTACCGGTTGCGGGTTGAGTGTCAATTGACGTGCAACCCGCAACAATCGGCAGCTCCACATAAATATATAAGGAGACAACCATGGGATTAACTGGTATTCAAATTTTTAAACTCCTGCCGCAGACTAACTGTAAGGAATGTGGCGTTCCCACCTGTCTTGCTTTTGCCATGAACCTGGCTTCCGGCAAGGCAGAGCTTGACAGCTGCCCATATGTTTCTGATGAAGCAAAGGAACAACTGTCAGAGGCGTCCGCGCCTCCTATTCGACCTGTTGCCCTGGGAAAAGGCGTGCGCAAGACCGCAGCAGGCGGAGAAACAGTTCTCTACAGGCATGAGAAAACATTTTATAACCCCACCGTATTTGCTGCTGTTATTGATGCAGGCACCAAAAAAGCAGATATTGAAAAAAAGCTCGGAGCATGGAATGCCTTGCAGTTTGAACGCGTTGGCCTGAACCTGCGACCTGAAATGGTGGCAATCAAAGCAAACGGCAACAAAAAGAATTTCGCCACAGCTGCCAAATGTGTGGCTGAAAAATCAGAATTTAATGTTATTCTGATGACCGAAGATGTGGACACAATGAAATCCGGAATTGAAGCCTGCGGTTTTAAAAGGCCTTTAATGTTTGCGGCAACCGATAAGACGGTTGATGATATGGGCAAGCTTGCTCTTGAAAATGATCTGCCCATTGCAGTAAAGGCAGACTCGGTTGAAGCATTAATCGGTCTGACAGACAAGCTTGTTGAAATGGGAATCAGGGACATTGTGATTGATTCCGGGTCAAGAGAAATCAAACAGGCACTGGAAGATCAGGTGGCTATCCGACGGGCTGCTCTTAAGGGTGGAAACAAATCGCTTGGATTCCCGACAATAACCTTCCCGTGTGAAATGGCGTCAAATCCGGACATGGAAGCATTGATAGCAAGCATGTTTGTAGCCAAGTACGCGGGCATTACCGTTCTTTCGGATTTCAGCGGCGAAAGTATTTTCCCGCTCCTGATCGAACGTCTGAACATCTTTACAGACCCGCAGCGGCCAATGACCGTTACGGAAGGTATTTACCCGATCGGCGATCCGGATGAAAACTCACCGGTTCTGGTTACAACAAACTTTGCCCTTACATACTTTATTGTTTCCGGGGAAATTGAAGGCAGCAGGGTTCCGGCCTGGCTTCTGATAAAGGACTCCGAAGGTCTTTCCGTTATGACGGCATGGGCTGCGGGGAAATTTGCCGGTGATGATGTGGGTATGTTTATCAAGAAATGCGGTATCATGGATAAGGTTAAGCATACTGATCTGATCATCCCGGGGTATGCAGCTGCTATAGCTGGTGATATTGAGGAAGAGCTGCCTGGCTGGACAATTACTATTGGTCCGAGGGAAGCCGCTCATATCCCCGGTTTTCTGAAATCAAGATAACAATCATATTGCGGTTGTCCTGCCGATGCAGGGCAACCGTTTATATAAAAGGGAGGTCGTATGTACCTTATTGGCGAAAGCTTAAACGTAATTTCTACAAAAATCGGCAGAGCGTTTAAAGAACGTGATCCGAAACCGCTCCAGGAAGAAGCCCTTTTTCAAAAAAAAAAGGGCATGGATTATATTGACATCAACCTTGGTCCGGCCAAAAAAGACGGGCATGAGCTCATGCCCTGGGTAGTGCAGGTGGTACAGGAAGTGGTCCAGGATATTCCCCTGGTCCTTGACACATCAAATATCGGTGCTATTGAAGCAGCATTAAAAGTATACAAAGAAACACCCCTGCCGCCCATTATAAATTCTATAATGGTACGTACCGCCCGTTATGAAAAAATGATTCCACTTGCGGCCAAATACAATGCAGACGTTATCGCCCTCATGTGGGGACCGGACGGCCTGCCCCGTGACGAGCATGAACGCGGTGCGCTGGCTGCCGAGCTGATGAATGCGTTGCATGAAGCCGGTGTTTCCAGTGACAGGGTATGGATAGACGGGCTTGTAACACCTGTTAACATCCAGCAGCCCCAGCTCATCAGCCTGATGAACTTCATGGCAGATATCCATGATATGTTTCCGGGTATAAAAAGCACCTGCGGTCTGTCAAACATCTCCAACGGACCACCCGAGCATCTGCGTCCGATCCTGAACACCACGTATATGATCATGCTGGAAAGATACGGAATGTACTCTGTTATCTCCGATCCGCTGGATGAAACTCTCACAGAAATCGCAAAAGGCGGACGTATGGATATCGTTAATGTAGTTTACGATGCCATGGATGCTTTTTATGAGAGTACACTCTATGATTTTAGCGGTCTGTCAAATGAACTCCAGGGTTATGCAAAGACAGCCAATGTCATTATGGGTGTGAGCCTGTACTCTGATTCATGGCTTGAAGTTTAGCTCATAAGAAGTTGTTTATACTATAAAACCCCTCACCTTTTAATTCAATGGGTGGGGGGTATTTCAATCTTTATGATAACCTCCGGTCACCGGTTTTCATATATGCTGCAATGTGTTTTCATAATCAATCAATGAAGTGATCTTCCCGGATTCGCCACAGGCGGGGCAGTTTTTTCTCATCTTTACTTTTACTTTCCTGAATTCCATTTCAAGCGCATCAAAAATCATGAGGCAGTCAGTAAGGAGATTCCCCTTTCCTATTATGAATTTCAGCACTTCGGTCGCCTGCAGGATGCCAAGCATGCCGGCCACAGAGCCCAGTATACCAACCTCACTGCTGGTTTTAACTGCATCAGGAGACGGGGCTTCTTTAAAAACACACCTGTAACATGTGGTTTTCCCGGGGAGAACGGTCATGGACTGACCGGTAAACTGAAGAACGCCGGCATGTGAAAACGGCTTACCGGCAATAACACAGGCATCATTAATTAAGAACTTTGAATAAAAATTGTCGGTTCCATCCACAATAAAGTCATACCCGCTGATCAGTTCCAGGATATTTTTCGAATCCACCTTAACGATATGCGTATTTACAGACACATCAGGATTCAATTTACATATTTTTTCTCTGGCAGAAACTGGCTTTTCCTTATCAATATCTTCACTTGTATGGATAATCTGACGCTGAAGATTTGAAATGTCAACCACATCACTGTCAGCAATACCAAGTGTGCCCACACCGGCTGCCGCAAGGTACAAAAGAACAGGCGAACCCAGGCCTCCGGAACCGATAACCAGTACCTTTGCTTCAGATATTTTCCGCTGGCCGCCTTCCCCTACTTCCGGAAGTAGTATGTGTCTGTTGTATCTTCGCGCCTGTTCTTCATTTAATTTCATAATAAAACAGTTGAATAAACAACGTTTCAGAAAAAAAAGCTCCACAGGAAAACTAAAATCCCATAGAGCTTTATTTGAATATAATTCTTATCAGTCTTTTTTCAATCGACTGATAAAATCTCTGATTCCAATCCCGATAAGGATACCAACAAAAAAAATCAGGTACGGATTCTTAAGCACGGGGATAAACCATAACCCGGTTGCCGCAATCAATGCACTACCTAATAAAATCGCGGGAAAATTGTCCTTCAACATATTCTTCATATTTCCTCCTTAAATTAACCTGATATTCAGCGCCAATACATCCACATGTTTCCGAACTGTTTTAATCCTGAATTTCTATGCCAAGGAATTATGATCATCTGATCCATAATGTTGTATTGAATAGACAAAATACGGTGATGTGTCAAGCATAGAGTGTAAATAGTGCCTGAAAAAAAACACCTGATTTCCCCATTGTATCGATTCATATGAAAAAAAAGGCAGGATCAGGATGATCCTGCCTTAAATATCAAATATTACAGTAAATAATTATTCTTTGAATCTTCTAATTCCCACAATACCGATAATACCGGTAACTAAAAGAAGAACAGCTGATGGGACAGGAACAGGAGTGGGATGAAAACAGACGCCAAACCAGGAATTTTCATCCGTAGTGTTGTCCGTGTAAACAGAAAAAGTTGCGGATTCACCGGGCAATACCGGATCAGAGTAAAAATAGAGATCTATGGTGGCACCCACAGTATCATTGTCAACCACCCATGACAGACCTGTTTGGCTACTCGTCGGTTGATATGGATCTGCGACAATAAAATCAACATTTTCAATAGTTTCCTCTCCCCACTGGATAATCTGGAAGTGGAAATCACCCCATGCTTCATCTCCAGTATTGGTCACCTCAATATTCAACCATCCCTTGAACGGGTCTTCTTCTTCATGTCCTGCCTCCACCTCGAAGCCTTCGCCAACACCGCCAATTTCTAAATCCTCCAATGTAAAGTCATGGGCCAAAACCGGAAGTGGGGATGATAAGACAAAAAATCCCAATAACAACAAAATTAATGAAAATGGAATAAATTTGTTCATTTTCTCTCCTTACCCTAATTATTTATTAGGCCTAAAATGGTAAAAATTATAACTAAAAAGCTATAACCAAAAAATATCTTTTTGAGCATTCTCTCCTTTCCCCTAATTATAAGGCTTTATAACGATAAAAATTTATAACTACAAAACCCATCGCCAAAAAACACCTTTTTGAGCGTGGAACAATGTTCTTTCTCAATATTTCAGTCCATTTGTTTTGTCAAGAAAAAAATATTAAATCACACTTTTTTTTACTTTTTAACAGGATTTTATCTGCAATTGGCAAATAATCAGGAAAAAACGCTGTCATCACAACGTCGTCGTGTTAATCAATAACGATTCCCCGTCTGTAGTCATCTCAACCGCACCATGTTTATCTGTCCGAAAAATTCTGTATCCGCGCTCATTGTATTTTTTGATTACCGATGGATGCGGAAATCCGAACCTGTTTTTCCATCCTGCCGGTATAACGACAACTTCCGGGTTTACAGCATCCAGAAACTTTTTTGTACTGGATGTTTTGCTGCCGTGGTGGGGTGAAACAAGTACCGTACTTTTCAGTTTGTGTTCAGACAGTTTAATAAGTTTTCTTTCGCCTGAGGCCATAATGTCACCCGGAAATAAAAACGATGTTATACCAAACCCGGCTTTTAAAACGAGTGAATTGTTGTTGGAATCATTTTTTTTCCGGGTTTCGCCTTTTTTAAGATATCCCTGCCGCGGATACAGGATCTCAAGCGTTACACCATTAATCTCCCTGCTTCGTTCCAACCGGGAAAACTCCGGCATGTTTATTGTTTCATCCCGGATAATTTCCATGAATCGTTTATAGCCTGCAGTATCTGCCGGCTCCCCATTGGTCCACACATTTTTCACGTTAAAATGTCCGGCAATATATAAAAGACCGTTTAAATGGTCGCTGTTCGGGTGAGAAAGCACAAGGGTATCAACCGTTTTTATCTTCTTTCGCCATAACAGCGGCGCAATTATCCTTTCGCCCATATCAAAAAGGGTATTGTCTGAAAATCCCCCTCCATCTGCAAGCACAGTGTACCCGCCGGGGAGTTCCATAAGACACGCAGTACCCTGCCCCACATCAATTACTGTTACCCTGAGATCTTTATGCCAGTACCGATGGTGCATCCAGAAAACCGCATCTCCGATACACAGGACAAAAACAACAACTGCAACTATCCTGGCGACAGGTTTTCGTTTTATATTCAGCACCGCCCACAGCAGCATATAATAACAGCAGATTTCAAAGGGCGTCGGTGTAACCGTTTTCACTGCGGCAAAAGGCAGACCGGAAATAAAATAAATAACTTTCAGGCTGAATTTCAGTATCCAGGCACTTGCCTGAATTCCCCACATCGCGCACTGCATACTCAGTGGAAATATAAAAACAGATGCCAGCCCTGCCGGCACTGCAAGAAATCCGATCAGCGGAACAAGAACCAGATTTGCTGAAAGTCCGATCAGTGAAATCTGGTTAAAATACAGCATCACTAAAGGAAGAGTACCCAGTATTGCAAATAATGATACCATGAGAAAAGAAATTATCCGGTATCCTGCCTGGCGCAGCCTGCCATGATTCACCGCATTATTTATCCGAATCACTGACAGACCGTAAACAATCGCCAGAACTGCAGAAAATGAGAGCTGGAAAGAGATTGAATAAAGCGACGGCGGATGCACGATGAGAATCACTATTGCCGCCACAGCCAGAGTATTGATCAAATCATGATCTCTTTCAACAAGAAACGTCATTAAAAATACACCGACCATTATTACTGCCCGCTGAGTTGAAGGGGACATGCCGGCAATCAGGCCATACATCAATACAGGAAAAAGAGATAGAACCGCGGCCCCTTTTTTCGTCCAGGCCTGAAAAAGAAATGGTTTGTACAGTGAGAGCAGTCTTGAAAACAGAAAAAACGCAACCGATGCGACAATACCTATGTGAAGGCCCGATATGGCAAGAATATGGCCGGCACCGGCACGATTAAACGCATCCCGGAGCGAAGGCGAAATCCCGGAGCGATCGCCTGTAATAAGGGCTTTTAATACAGCAGTATGGTCACCCTGACCGGTTCGGGCAATAAGTTCGGAAATGTTTGTTCTGGATGCCTCAATGAGCCCGGAAATTCCATTTGATGGTTTTCTCTCCAGAACGGACAGGCGATCACCCCTGGTATAGGCTGATCCCCACACATCCCTGAAAATCATGTATTGTTTATAGTCAAATCCGCCGGGATTTTTAAAATTTCTGAATGACCGAATCCTGCTCTTAAAAGATATACTGTCCCCTTTTGAAAGTTTAAAACACTCACCATATACAGTTACCCTGATTTTTCCAGATACTTTCCGGTTTTCCCCATTTATAAAAAGGGATTCCGTATTCAGGTAAAATTTAATCCGCCTGCTTTTTTCAATGGGTACCGTGTCAATCCTGCCAACTATTTTATATTTTTCCGAATCTGTGAAATTTCCAACATGATCTGGCGGAATGTGAGGAGACGCAAAAGGAAGAATGGAAAGGTATCCCAAACAAATAAAAAGTATTACTGGTGAAAAAGAGGCCTTCTTATGCTGAAAATTTTTTCTGATAACAATGGCTGCACTTAGAATACCGGTGCATGAAATCCATACGGCATAACCGGGTATCCGATTCCCAGCGGCTATACCGGCCATCAGGGCAATCAGGAGAGGAATAACAGGTCGGGCATAATAGTTTTCATTCATATAAAATTTTTTAGTTTCCTTTTCCTGTTTTTATCATTATGGCGATTACCATATCCCCCCTGTTTATACAAACTATTATTACTTTTATGATAATAATAGTAATAATTGAAATATAATCAAAATACATTTTTTATGAGTAATTATCAGGAATGTTTTTATAAAACGCGGCTTCTTCTGAACGCCCTCTTTTCATGCATCCGTTTGAAAAAATGTCACATTTCTCTTTCAATGTTTTCACGGCGGCAGCATATTGATCTTTTGACAGGAATTTACTTTCAAGAATGTTTTTTATCGATTGAATCCGATATTTATCCAGCCCCGGAGCGGATGAAAGCTGGTCATCATGTCCGCCCCGTTTGACTGTTAACGGTGTATCAATCAAAAATACCGGGAACCGGCAGGTGATTCTCAACCACAGGTCATAATCTTCACATGCAGGCAACGTTTCATCAAACAAGCCCGCTTTATCAAACAGACATTTTTTTATCATCACAGCAGACGGGCTCACCAGGCACAGGGCCAATGAAGGTTTGAATATCATACCTGACAGCTTTCTGTGACGATTTTTCGGATTTACTCTCACCCCGTTTCTGATCCATAGTTCTTCTGTCTGGCAGATCAACGCATCTTTGTTTTCTTTAAAAAAATTAACCTGGTAAAAAAGTTTGTCTGGCAGCCATAGATCATCAGAATCAAGAAAAGACAGGAGTTCCCCTGATGCAGAGGCAATACCTTTGTTTCTCGCCGCACTGACCCCCTGGTTTTCCTGTCTGATTGTAATAATTTGATCCTGATAAGCATCCAGGATATCTGCTGTGTTGTCTGTTGAGCCGTCATCAACAACAATCAGTTCAAAATCACAAAAGGTCTGTGAAAGCACCGAATCAACTGCCTCTTTTAATATCCACCCACGATTGTATGTGGGAATGATCACACTTACCGCTGGTTTTTCTGATGCCGCTATTTTCATAATTGATACCTGATTGCTTCTTTTCTTGACATACATACCGTGTTGGATTAAAAAATCAAATCTTTGTTCATTTGCATGTTTAATAACCTGTATATACGAATAACAATAGAATACTATAAAAAGTAACCCAATGGGAAAAAAGGATCGTCTATTATTTACTGTTTTAGCCATAATAACCGTATCAGTGATAACCGGCGGTACAGTTTACCTGTATTTGATATATACAGGTGATAAAAATACTTTACCTGACCAGGCTGAACAGGCAGTTGAGCCGTCAGATGTGCAACAGGTTAACAGGTCGACTGCCTATCTGTATTTTACTGATAAAAAAAACACATTTCTTATTGCGGAAGAACAAAAGATTCACTATTCATCTGATCCTGTAACGTTTGGAAAAACCATACTGGACGCATTGATAAAAGGCCCACGGCACGATGCAATGCAGACAATACCGGGAGGTACTCGTCTGAATGCTTTTTTTGTTACCGGCAATAAAACGGCATATGTGGATCTTTCCGAAACGATTCGGAAAAAACATCCCGGGGGGGTGCAATCAGAATTAATAACCATTTATTCAATTGTAAATACACTGGTTCTGAATATACCTGAAATTGAAAGCGTAAAAATTCTTATCGGAGGACGCGAATCCATGACTCTGGCCGGTCATATTGACCTCCGTTTTCCTTTTAACGCCAATATGCTTATAGTACGATGAAAAAAGTTCAAATAAATAAAACACGAAACATAGGAATTATCGCCCATATTGATGCCGGTAAAACCACGGTTACAGAGCGAATTCTTTATTATACCGGTAAATCCTATAAGCTCGGCGAAGTTCACGACGGTGAAGCTGTCATGGACTGGATGACAGATGAACAGGAACGCGGTATAACCATAACCTCAGCTGTAACCACATGTCACTGGAACAATAATGAAATCCATATAATTGATACACCGGGGCATGTGGATTTTACAATTGAAGTAGAGCGATCCCTTCGCGTGCTTGACGGTGCCATTGGTGTATTCTGTGCTGTGGGCGGTGTTGAACCCCAGTCTGAAACCGTATGGCATCAGGCAGACAAATATGATGTTCCCAAAATAGCCTTTATTAATAAAATGGACAGAATCGGTGCCGACTTTCTGGGTACGATTGCAATGATGAAAGAAAAGCTGGATGCAAATCCCCTCATACTTCAACTGCCTGTCGGTAAGGAGGACAGTTTCTCCGGCATCATCGACCTGATCAACATGAATCAGATATCATGGGATGAAGAATCCCTTGGTGAAAAATTTTCAACCGTTGATATTCCTGAAAATATGCGTGATAAGGCTAAGGAATACAGGGAAAACCTCATTGAAGTCCTGGCTGATATTGATGATGATATCATGGAAGCATACCTTGCCGAAGAGGAAATTGAAAATCAGCGCCTTCTTGATGCGATCCGTAAGGCCACCATCAACCTGAGACTGGTTCCCGTATTATGCGGCAGCGCTTTAAAAAACAAAGGAATCCAGCCGCTTCTTGAAGCCATCATCCGGATTTTGCCCAGTCCTGTAGATATTCCACCGATCAAAGGCGAACATCCTGAAACCGGTGAAGCTATAGAATGTCATGCCAGGGACAAAGATCCGTTTGCTGCGTTGATATTCAAGGTATCGATGATAGAAGGCCGGAAGTTATCTTTTGTAAGAATTTACAGCGGAAAAATGAAGGCAGGTAGTGATGTCTACAACCCGTCACGAAATAAATCCGAAAAAATTTCCCGCATTTTTAAGATGCATGCCAATAAAAGAGAACGTTTAGATGAATCCGGTGCGGGCACCCTTGTAGGCGTTGTGGGATTAAAGGATTCCTCAACAGGAGAGACCCTTTGTACCAGGGAGCATCCTGTTCTTTTTGAAAAAATTGAATTCTACAAACCGGTTATCTCAATTGCAATAGAACCCAAAACCCATTCCGACCAGGAAAAAATTGATCGGGTTCTTGAAAAATTTATGGCTGAAGATCCCACTTTGAAAGTTAAAAGAGATGACGATACCGGCCAGACCATATTATCAGGAATGGGGGAGCTTCACCTTGAAATCATCATCAGCCGGATGTTACGGGAATTTAAAACCAGCGTCAATGTTGGAAAACCGCAGGTTGTATACAGGGAAGCCATTGCAAATAAGGCTGAAGCATCTGTTATTTTTGACAGGGAGATTACGGGACAGCGCCACTTTGCTGAAGTCAGCCTGAAAGTAAGCCCCCTTGAAAGGGGTACAGGAAACACATTCAGATCTGATATAACTGAAGATACCATCCCCGGACATTTCATACCCGCCATTGAAAAAGGGGTAATGGAATCCTTTGAAAGCGGATCTCTTATGGGATATCCGGTAACCGATGTTGCGGCTGTCCTTTCCGGAGGTTCTTTCAAGGAGTCACTCGGCACGGAACTGGGATATACAGTCAGCGCATCCATGGCAATCAAGGAGGCACTCTCAAAAGCGACACCATTCCTCCTTGAACCCATAATGTCAGTAGAAATATTTGTTCCTGAAGATTTTGTGGGTGATGTGATAGGGGATATTAATTCCCGCAGTGGAAAAATTGAATCACTGAATCCCAAAGGCGGAACCCAGGAAATAAAAGCCATTGTTTCGCTTTCAAAAATGTTCGGCTATTCTACCTCCCTGAGATCTGCCACACAGGGAAGAGGGACATACTCAATGCAGTTTTCACATTTTGACAAAAGTTGAGTTTATACTTTATTATGCGGTACAATTCCCATTTCCCTATTCACTATGTAAAACTTTTCATAATTATGATAAAAATTTCATAATATTTAAGAAAAAAAATACCCAGCACGCTATGGCAAAGACTATATGTTGATCAATATACTCTAACCATACAA
>JAUXDD010000205.1 GCA_030618465.1 Desulfobacteraceae bacterium | reverse complement strand
TCGCTTTGCTTGAAGCGAAGGCTGGTGGAGGCGGCGGGAGTCGAACCCGCGTCCGGAAACATTCAACAGTGACATCTACATGCATAGCCTGAATAAATTGTTTTTCACCCTTTCAAGTTTCCTTCAGGCGAGATCATGAAAAGGTTAGTCTGATAGAATTTTGCCAGACCTGACTCAGACAGTCAGGGCCGACTATCCTGCTAGTCGACGCCCACCCCGGGTTCGCAGGAAAAACCCGGTAGGACGTTAGCCTATGCGGCTAAAGCGTAATTATAATCGTCTGCGATTATGTTTTTTCCGCCTGTTTTACGAGTCCAGCGGAACTCGGCATGCAGTCAAAGCATCCTTATCCCCGTCGAAGCCGTTTCGCCCCCATAATGTGGAAAGATCAAACTGTAAAAGAACAAGTGTTGATATTAATTTACGCATGGATGGGGTTTTTGTCAAGGAATAGTGACCGGCAATCAGTAAAAAGTAATCAGTGAGCAGAAACCAGAACCGGAAACAGTTAATACCTTTCCTTTTTTATCCGGTCCATCTCTCTTTTGGCATCACGTTGTTTTATGGACTCCCGCTTATCATACAGACGTTTTCCCCTGGCAACGGCAATGGTAATTTTTACTTTTCCGTTTTTAAAATAAAGTTTTAACGGAATCAGGGACTGGCCCTTTTCATTTATCTTGCCATAGAGCTTGTTGATTTCTTTCTTATGTAAAAGGAGTTTACGCGGTCTTTCAGGGTCATGGGCGATATGGGTTGCAAATTTATACGGGCCGATATGCATCTGGTAAACAAATACCTCACCGTTTTTTATGCTTGCATATGAATCTTTCAGGTTTGCGTTGCCATTTCTCAATGACTTGACTTCAGAGCCCACAAGCACAATACCTGCTTCGATTTCTTCTTCAATATGGTAATTGTGCCTGGCTTTCCTGTTTTCAGTTACTTTTTTTATATGTCCTTGCTGCAATAGCTTATTTCCTCAAAAATACCAAGTGCTTAGGTTTATACATGCTTATTCGTGAAAAATGGTATCATACAAAATTTTTCCATAGGTATCCTGTATCTGCTTCTCAATATCTTCAGCCGTTGCCATGTTGAGAACTTCCAGTGCGAATTGCCTGGATTCTTTAGAATTCAATGACTTGATAATGTTTTTTATATCAGGAATTGATGATGGGTTCATACTCAGTTCATCTATACCCAGGCCAAGAAGGATGGGGATGTTGACCGGATCGCCAGCCATCTCACCACACATATATACTTCGATACCTTTGCTCTTTCCCGCATCAACAACATGCTTTATCAGACGTAAAACAGCCGGGTGCAGGGAGTTGTACAGATATGCAATATCCCTGTTGCCCCTGTCGATGGCAAGGACATACTGAATCAGGTCGTTTGTACCGATACTGAAGAAATCAACAACTTCTGCAAGTCTATCTGCCATAATTGCAGCAGACGGGACTTCCACCATGATGCCTATTTGAACATCCCGGTTGAAAGGTATACCTTCTTTTTCCAGTGAATCAGCGGCCTCATCTAAAATTTGTTTGGCTTCCAGGATTTCATTATAAGTTGAAATCATTGGAAACAGAATCCGTATGTTGCCAAATACGGCTGCCCTTAAAATGGCCCTGAGCTGGGTTTTGAAAACCTCCGGTTTTTTCAGGCAGAACCGGATCGCACGAAGCCCGAGAGCCGGGTTTGGTTCATCTTCTTCAGTCGTATAGGAAACAGCCTTGTCACCATTTATATCCAGTGTGCGGATCGTTACCGGCATGGGAGCCATTTTTTCTGCAACTTGTTTATATTGTTCAAAGAGTTCTTCTTCCTCAGGAAATCTGTTTTTGCTTAAATATAGAAATTCCGTTCTGAGGAGACCAATCCCGTCCCCCCCGTTTTCCACAACAGATTCGGTTTCAGAGGGCAATTCAATATTCCCCATGATTGGTATATGAAAGCCATCTTTTGTCTCTGCCGGCACATGGCTGCTCCGGGTGATAACTGCCTTGTATGCCTTGTATTTTTCATCACGTTCCTGGTAGTTTAAAATTGTCTGATCCAGGGGGTTAAGAATAACAACACCTGTGGTTCCATCAACAATGATGATATCATCGGTTTTTATTTTGCCGGTTGCGTTATTCAGGCCCAGAACAGACGGAATTCTCAGGGTCTGGGCTATTATTCCGGTATGGGAAGTCTTGCCGCCAAGATCTGTGACAAAACCCATTATCCGGTCGAGCTGGATCTGGCTGGTATCTCCGGGAGACAGGTCGTGGGCAACCAGTATGACCCGCTTATCAATATTTGAGATGTTTTCTTCCTCTGTACCGGCCAGATTTCGCATTATTCGATTTGATACATGGATAATATCGGTTTCCCGTCCTTTTAAATATGAATTCGATATATTCAGGAAAACGGTTTGTATTTCAGATACCACCATTTTTAATGCCCACTCGGCATTGACCAATTCTTTTTCAATAGTTTCAATGGTTTTGCCATACAGCATTTTATCTTTAAACAGAACCATATGGGCTTCGAGGATGTGGACATGTTTTTTCAGTTCTTCAGGAATATCCTCGATAATTTTACCGAGTTCATCCCTTGCTTTTTTTACCGCGGCTTTGAATCGCTTAACTTCATTTCGCAGGTTCTTTTCCCGGATGTAATATTTTTCAACGACTTCCACGCCTTCCTTGTCGATCAGATATGCTTTTCCAATGCAGATACCCGGAGAACCTGCAATACCGGTAATCTTTATTTCGCCTGTAAATTGTTCTGACTTATCTGGCATGTGTATTTATTACTCCTCAAAACTGTTTTCAATCAGCGTAATAATCTGGCTTAGAATATTCAAGTCTGAGTGATCGTCAATTTGAATCACAATTTTCGTTCCCTTCATACAGGCAAGTGTAAGAATATCAATAACACTTGATGCATCGATCTTTTCATTATCTCTGATTATCCATACGCTGGATGTTGCTTTCCGGGCGAGTTTCGCAATTCGGGCAGCCGGTCTGGCATGGAGTCCCAGCTCATTTTTAATTACAATTTTTTTTGAAAGTGTGTTGACCGTTGCGCCCATTTATTAAATATTTTATTGATTTAATAAAGAAAATTTAACATGACAAAAAAAATATGTCAAACTGAAAACATTGACAACATTCCTGTTAGCTGTTAGTGTTTTCGCATAATTCCAGCTGTAGTTTTTAAAATAAAACATAATTTAACCGGTTGCTGATTATAATTTCAACATAAAAAATGATGGCGTCGTAAAAAGCCTCCAAACGCTATGCCCTGTATATGAAGATTTTTACCTGGCCATCGGTTATATTTTTTACGATTCCATCAAAAATAACAATAAAAAAAGAGAGGTAATTATGCCGGCAAAAATTTTAATTTTCGGTAAGGACAGATGACCTTACACCAAATCAGCTCGTGAAGCTTATTCAAAGCAAAGTAAAGACGTTGAATATATCGATGTTTTATCTGATACCGGAAAACTGGATTCCATGTTGAAATATTCTGACGGTGAACGAAAAGTTCCGGTAATTGTTGAAAATGGTAACGTTACTATCGGATTTGACGGAAGGACATGACGGATATGATTTCTTCAGCTGTATGCTGAAACAGTTTTGATTATTCATAAATCCACAGAAAGAAGAAGGCCTATGGAAAAACAATTTCTTATCAATGACTTTAAAATGGGCGAATCGTGGCGCCTGTTTAAAATTATGGGTGAATTTGTGGAAGGGATTGAAACCCTCCATGATATTGGTCCTGCTGTAACCATTTTTGGGTCTGCCAGGGTAAAGCCGGATGATCCCCAATACAAAAAGGCTGAAAAAATAGCATCGCTTCTGGCCAAAAACAATTTTGCCGTCATGACAGGCGGCGGCGGGGGTATAATGGAGGCTGCAAACAAAGGGGCGGCTGAAGCAGGAGGAGTTTCAGCCGGCTTGAATATTCGTCTTCCATTTGAGCAAAAACCGAATCCATATGCGAATATTCAGGTGGAATTCAAGTACTTTTTTACCCGCAAGGTGATGTTTATCAAATATGCGGGTGCGTATGTGGTTATGCCCGGTGGTTTTGGTACGCTTGATGAGCTTTTTGAAGCGATTACACTGACGCAGACCCACAGGATCAGGCCCCTTCCAATTATAATGGTGGGTACGGAATACTGGTCAGGAATTATCGAATGGATTAAAAAGCAGCTACTTGAAGAACAGATGATTTCACCCGAAGATATGGATATTTTCAAGGTCATTGATGAACCGGAAGCGGTTGTCCGGGCAGTTTCTGAGGCCATGAAAAAATGAAAACCACACATACCGTCAAATTTGAAAGTTCAACAAATATGGGGGCTGTCCCATCGGAAAGTGTGAACCTGGTTGTTACATCACCGCCGTATCCCATGATTGAAATGTGGGATGATATCTTTTCCAGGCAGAGTTCCGCGGTAAAAGAGGCGCTTAAAAAGCAGGATGGGCCCAAAGCCTTTGAACTGATGAACAAGGTACTTGATCCTGTGTGGGATGAAGTCTTTCGGATACTTAAGCCCGGTGGATTTGCATGTATTAATATCGGTGATGCCACACGAACCGTAAACGGGAATTTCATGTTGTATCCGAACCATTCCCGGATTCTCACCCACATGCTGAAGCTCGGTTTTACATCTCTGCCGGTGATATTATGGCGAAAACAGACCAACGCGCCGAACAAATTCATGGGATCGGGAATGCTGCCGGCAGGAGCGTATGTGACACTGGAGCATGAATATATCCTCATATTAAGAAAAGGTGCCAAAAGGATATTTACATCGGAAAAAGAAAAGCAGAACCGCAGGCTGAGTGCCATATTCTGGGAAGAGAGAAATAACTGGTTTTCTGATGTGTGGATGGATTTAAAAGGAACGGTTCAGAAACTCACTGATAAAACCGTAAGGAAAAGGAGCGGGGCATTCCCCTTTGAGTTACCTTACAGGCTTATAAATATGTATTCCGCCAAAGGGGATACGGTTGTGGATCCGTTTTTTGGAATAGGGACCACGATGATTGCGGCCATGGCTGCCTGTAGAAACAGTATCGGTTTTGAGATTGACGCTGGGTTCAGGGATACAATATTCTCACGCGCGGAAACAGCCCTGGAATTTTCAAATGCGCAGATAAAAAACAGGATGAATCGCCATTTTGAATTTATTGAAGAGCGGCTCCGGAAGAACGGCGGATTCAAACATGAAAATATTCATTACAAATTTCCGGTCATCACCAATCAGGAGAAGGAACTCCTGATGAACCGGTTAATATCTGTCAAAAAAACAGGGGATAACAGCATTGATGCCCTTTATGCGGACACGCCGCAGAAAGAATATTGTAAAAGCTGGGAAAACTGTGCCGTGCCTGATGTAAAAAAGAAAAAAACCGGAAAGAAGAAAACGTTTGGAGAAAAAATTAAAAAGGCGGTTCAGTTGGAGTTAATATGAATTCAGCTGTCAAAAGCATTTGCCTTTGTCTTAAGCTCGGATATTTTACCCACCATGGACAGGAACTCAGGCTCGGGTAATTTCAGGGCTGCCAGTATGGCATTTTACAATTACTTCGAAGATAGGTTTTTTTTCGTTATCTTCGCCCATGAATCACGAAGCGTTACTATCCTGTTGAATACCAGTGCCTTTTTTGAAGAATCAACTGG
>JAUXDD010000124.1 GCA_030618465.1 Desulfobacteraceae bacterium | reverse complement strand
TGTATTGAGTATATGGAAGAGCAGGCTGGTCATATGATGCTGGCCGGAATCAAGTCCGTAAAGCTGGCAGTCCAGCATGTGTGAGATCATGGTTACCGGATGCCAGTTGCCTGTATGGGTATCTGTAAAAGCCCATGTAATTCCGTCCACCGTCAAACCGTTTATTACATGGTAGTTTTCAGTAACATAAAGTGTATCGTCATAATTGACAAACGGATACAACCCTACCTGCCAGTAGACGGCAAGTGTCGTCAGTACAAGAAACAGACAAACCAGGATATCACAGCGAATGTTGAAAACAGTTCCTTTTTGGATCTCTTTTATGCGCATGGAGATTTACCGATAAGTTCTCTGTAATATGACGTCCCCCGAATGGTTTCCAGATCCCTGTCGGTCTTGATACGATTGATGCCCTGAAAACCGTTTACCATTGCTTTGTCAAGTGCTTCAATTGATAGTTCTGTCCTGTTCTGCCGGGCATGAATACAGGCTTTATGATAATGGGCATCCGCATTTTCAGGATGTAACCCGGTTATTTTTTCAAATACGATAAAAGTGTTGTCATATTCTTCTTTAACCTTTTTTACAGCAACCAGGTTGTTTATGTCCAGATCCTGTGGATTATATCCCGGTTGGGTTGATAATGCCTTTTGCAATAAATCAATGGCCTTGTCCAGTTCTTCTTTTCTCCGGTTCAAATGAACCAGCTTTTCATGTATTTCAGGATCATCCGGTTTTAAATTCAGGGCATTTTGCAGTTTTGAGGCAGCCCCATTGATTTTATTCCGGATGCCTAAAGCCATGGTCACATTTCTCTTTGCATCTGTATCGCCAGGGTTATAATGCAAGGCATTATTAAAACAGATAATTGCTTTTTGAATGTTTCCCATACGCATAAAAACAAGTCCAAGATTATTATGGCCCATTACAAAATCTGGTTTTAGTTTTAATGCCTCCGCATAATGCCGCGCAGCTTCTTTCAGTTTCCCCTGGAGTGTCAATATTTCACCCAGACGCATATGCACTTCCGTTAAAGCCGGGGATCTCCGCAATGCCTCTTTGTAATGATATACCGCTTTTTCCAGCTCTCCCCGGGAAACCAGCAGCCTGCTTAAATTTACATGGGATGCCACATAATACGGGTTCAATCGCAATGCCTCTGAATAATTTGCCATTGCTTCATCCGTCCTGCCCAGTTTAGCCAGGGTATAGCCCAGATTGTTATATGCTTCTGTCCTTACATAGTCACTGCTGTACTTTAATGCTTCTAAAAAATGACGCAGGGCATCCTCATCCCTGTTCTGCTCTAATAATGCAACACCCAGGCCGTTGTGAGCGGAAGGATTTCGGGGAGATTTCTTTACACTATCCTGCCAGATTGTAATCGCAGCCGCCCATACGCTGTTTCTTTCATACGTCCATACAGAAAAAACAGTGACAACAGCACACATTATTGAGACAGCAAGCCACTTTGGTTTTATATACCGGAAGCCTGATATTACCGCCACCATGCAGACAATCATGGATGGCAGATAAATACGATGTTCAAAAATAATATGAAGCCCTATTATTGAAGATTCAATCACCAGATTTCCCAGGAACCACAGGATGGAGAAAGATAGCAATCTTTCTTTTTTTGCGGTAAATAATGCCAGTGCAATCAATCCTGTTACAGCTCCCATGGACAGTATTGTAGTTATTGGATCTGCAACAGAATATGAAAGAGGGAAATCATGAACTAAATTCAACCGGGACGGATGGGGAAAAACAAGAAGGGTTATGTAAAAAATCACAACCCTGAATTCTGTCATTACCCTCTGGCCCATCGTAAAATCAAACTGCCTGTAAGTATTTGAAATAGTATCAATAATATCCCCTCTTGACAACAGGAACACGATTAGAAAAAACACAATTATAAGGCCGGCGAATGCATGTAAATTACGCCTGAACCAGGCCATTTTCAAATCCTGAAAAAAATACAACTCATAAAAAAATATAAAAAGCGGCAGCGTTGCAGCAATTTCCTTGGAGCCAATCGCCATAAGGCCGGTTATAATACTGCATGCAAACAACCCCCATTTTTCTCTTTTGATTATTGACAGCCGCGCCTTGATATACAGCAGAAGCGTCAGGATGTAGAACATGGCCGCCATACTGTTCATCCTCTGAACAATATATGTGACCGACTGTGTCTGAACCGGATGAACCAGCCAGATCATGGCGCCAAAAAATGCGGCCAGGGATACATGGGACATTGACGACACGGGTGTTCGTGGACGCAATGGATCCGGAGAAAACTTTATTGAAATCGTTAAGGTGGTTTTTATCAGATGATAGAGCAGTATGCCGCAAATGATATGAATAATGATGTTGACAAGATGAAAACCAGCAACATTGTTCTGGTGGAAATAGTAGTTCAGCGCAAAACTGATCATGACAATGGGGCGACTGGCAGATAAACTTTCAAAACCTGCTTTTGTCAGGTTTTGAAAACTAAAATCGGTAAACCGGATGTTCGGTTCATGTTTGATCGTATGGAAATCATCAAGTATAAAAGGAGATTCCAGGGTGTTTGAATACACGAGGGAGACAACAAGCACCATCAAGAGGGGGAAAAAACATTTGCGGATGAGTGTAGTTGTTTTCAGATATTTTTTTTGATTTTGTTTGATACTGTCCATTCTGTTTTTCTGTCCGGGGATTATCAAAATATAGCTGACAGGGTAAACCGCTTCATTTTGCTGCTGACTTATTGCGCAAGAATCGTTTGTTGTTGATTATTTTCAGCTTCAAGCAGACTTACTTTCTGGGCAAGATTTTTTACCTCATCAGTCAATATCGAAATCTTTATAGCAAAGTGCAAAGAAAGCAGGATTAAAAAAACAATACTGAAAATAAACAGGGTAGTTGTTGGTAAAACAGCACCGATTAAATGAGTCACAAAGAGCAGGATATCGTACCATAATACAAGTACAAGCATGACAACACCTGTTAGTAACCATAACCAGGAGTACTCTTCTCTCAACTTGCCTTTTTTTACAAGATAGATGATGATGGTGAATATACAAATGCTGATAATAATTCCAAATATTTTTTGTGTGGCTGTCATTTGAATGCCCTCTTTGATGAATAAAACGATTTCTCCCGCAGCATTATGATAAATATGGACAAAAACATTTTAAAAAAATAGTACATTAAAGTTGCCCCCCCCTGATGCATGCTCCGCCCGGAAGGATTTGGAACCATGTCAACAGGAACCTCCCTGATCTTAAATCCCATTCGATAAAGCAGTATAATAACGTTCGCATCAGGATAATCACAGGGAAAGATATCCCTGGTAAAAATGGCAAATACCTTTCTACTCAGGCATTGGTATCCGGAAGTGGGGTCAGTAACTGTTTCACCGGTAATTATTCGAATAATCAATCTAAATATTCTGATGCCGAAAGATTTGAAAATACCGGCTTTGTATTTATTCCCGCCAAGGAACCGTGAGCCCATAAGAAAGTCACATTCTTTGGTTTCAATCTGCCTGAACAGCTCAGGAATATATCTGGGATCATGCTGGCCGTCACCATCCATCTGCAACAGGAAATCATATCTGTTCCTGACAGCATACTTATAACCTGTCTGGAGGGCTGTACCATATCCCATGTTAAAGGGGTGGCTTATTATCAATGCACCTGCATATCTGGCTTTTTCAGCGGTACAATCTTCTGATGCATCATCAATGACGATTATATCAGCAGATGTAATTTTTTTAATATTTTTTACAATACCGCCAATAGTATCTTCTTCGTTATATGCCGGAATGATGATACATTTTTTTTGTTTATGATCCACAACGGTTTAACCTGTTAAAAAAATGTTAAATTATAATAAACCAGCAAAGTCTTAGAACCGGCCGGCCTTTTTTTCTTTTTGAATGGCAAAATACATCTTGAGAAAATCTGTTACTACCGCATGAGCGTTGAATTTTTTAAGCATTCGGAATATGTATGAAGGCCTTTTAAAAAAACTGTTTACCGCAATAGAACGGAGCCTGGTAAGGTCGTCTATACCCAGCGATGTATTTAAAGGTATGGGTGGTGTATTAACGCTGCCGAAACCGTTCCATGGGGGCAGATCAATGTCATTTCGCAGACAGTATTCATAAAGTTCTGACCCTGGAAACGGAAGGGCAATGGCAAATGACGCGTAATCCTGTTTCAGTTTGCAAGCCAATTGTATTGTGTCCATTGCTGTTTCCCACGTTTCCCCCAAATGACCGATCATGTAATTGCCGGCGACATAAAGGCCGGCATCATTTGCTTTATGAAAAGCATTCTTTATCTGCTCAATCGTTATACCTTTACTGATGCTGTCTAAAATACGTTGATTACCACTTTCAACGCCAAAACAAATCCACCGGATACCGGCCTGCCGCATCTTTTTCAGTGTTGGCGTATGGACAGTATCAACTCTTGAGGAAACCATAATTTCCAATCTATGATTATATTTTTTTTCAATAAGATAGTCACAAATTTGATGAACCAGTTTACGATTCACAGTAAATGTATCGTCTTGAAAATACAGGACCCGTATTTTATATGTGTTTACAAAAAGATCAATTTCCGACTTTATTCTATCTATTGGAAAGAATCGGATACCACGACCGAAAACACTATGTGCGGCACAGAAATTACATTTGCCAATGCAGCCTCTACCGGTAAAAACAACACCCAAGGGTGCCCTGTATCCGTTAACCCACTTGTTCCAGCCATAAGATCGGTATAATTCAAATTTTATCAAATGATAGGCCGGGATTAATGTTTTTTCCAAATTCTTTACAGGAGGCCTTCTAACCGTCACAATGACGAGGTCATTTTTTCTAAATGCAATCCCCTTGATGCTTTCCAGTTCTGAATTTTTCTCCAGGGCCGGCATTAACTCTTCAATGGTTTCATCTCCCTCACCGATAACACAAATATCAATTTCTGCAAATTGTTTTAATGTCAGCTCAGGAACCGCAGACACATGCACACCACCAACAATAACCATCACCCCGGGAAGTCTTTTTTTTAGCTGCGAATAAAAATTGCCGGTAATATTCATCGGCGCTGTCATTGTTGTTGATCCCACATAATCCGGAGTCTCTTGGACTATACGATCCAGTGTTTGCTCTGCACTTAAATTTTCAGCATCCGCATCAAGAATTTTGACATCATAACCTATCTTCTCAAGAACGGAAGCAATGGTTAGAATCCCTATAGGTAATGGAATAGCTACAAAATCAGAAAAATTGTGATATGCATCTTCAGCTGATGGTATATTGACAAGAATAAATTTTTTCATTTTAAACAACTTGTTAAATTTACTTGGTTAACATAAAAAAAACACCCGCCGAAATCAATACCAGCCCCAGCCATTGTGAATACGTCAACCTTTCTCCAAACAATAACCAGCCGAATAGTGGCAGCATGATATAAAGAAACGCCCCAGAGAGTCCGATAGCGACTCCCAGCTTGTATTTTGAAAGGACATACATCCATAAACAGTAACTTGCTCCCTGTAAAATGAAACTGAACCAGATAACAGGCGATTTGAAAACATTTATAAAAAAAATGGTATTAAAACTCCATTCCTTAAGTTGCCCTGTAATGTCAACGATCCCCTTCTTTAGAATCAATTGACTGGCAAGGGTGCAACATGAAACAAGAAAAATCATAAAAATTGATTGCATTGTCTTAGCCTTTTGTTAGTGTCCATCCACAATAAAAAAATTACCTGTTTAACTTATAGCCAATTGAATACACACAAAATAAAAGCGTTGCCATAATCCCGGGCCACACTTTGTTAAAAAGAATTTTATCTTCATCATGTCTTTTTTTACTAATCAGAGCGTTGTTTGACTCAGACTCCTTGTGAAGTCGATGCGCCACCAGTTTTTTATTTACATATATAAAATCTCCGGGTTTTGCAGCCAGTCTAAATACGGCCTCCCAGTCAAGATTCATGGAAAAAGCACGATCAAATTCAAAGGGGCCGATATTTTCTTTGTTATACATGATGGTTGGACAGCATACAGGATTGCCAAAAGACAGCATCAGCTTCGTCCACGCATAGGATGTTATGTTCTTTTTGAATAGTAAAAAGAAAAATAATATCAATCTCTTTACAGCCAATACAGGGCTGTAAAGCCTGGACCGGTTATTGATGATTTCACAATAATCCGTAAATGTTATCAAACTGTTTTCGTTTCTGCCGGCCGACAACATACTCTGCTCAGTATAGTGCGGGAGATATACATCATCCTGATGCGCCAGTGTCACATATTTTGTTCTGCTGTTTTTATATGCAAATGACCAGTCACATGCAATTCCATCTCTTTTTTTATTTACCAGTAAAAGGATATCATACTTTTTGGAAATTTTATTTAAAAATTTTGATGGAGTAGATGTTGATAAAAATATTTCACTTTTTATCGTCTGATCAAATAACGACCGGATACATTCTTCCAGATACGGAGAATCATTATAGGCTAAAATTGCAAATGTATGTTCGGGGTTGCATTTCATTGTTTTTTTCTATCATAAACAACCTGAAGTTCAAAATGGGTAAAAAATTTTCCAATGAAGCACCAGTTAATCGGGAAATATCTTTGCATAACAATTTCAAATCCTTCAACGTCTGTTAAGTTATTTTCTTCAAGAAAAACCGGATCAATATACGTCTGGTGGGTGGAATCAAAGGAATATCCCTTTTCCCCCGGAACAATTACAACCACTCTCTGAATCCCAAGCCGCCGGGAGGTTTGAAGCAGTGACAACAAAACCTGCTCAGAATACGCTATATGTTCAAGAACATGGCTGATAACTAAAGATTCATATTCGCCGGAAATAAAATCAGATAGAAGGTATTTATCTTCCAAAGGATTATACAACTGTACATTCAGGCCCAGACCTCTACAATGGGCAACTGTTACCGGATTTAATTCTAATCCAACCGAACCGGAAGGTAGTTTTTTTAATAGTTCCCCGGTACCGCAACCGAAATCAATTGTTCTGCCCTGTAGTAACCTGAAAGTTACACCCAGGTAAATATCACGAACAAACTGCCGCAACCGAGTCCGCTTTTTCAATTGATATTCGGTATAACTTTGTTCATCACACATACTCAATAGCTCAGAAACTTCTTAAAATCATACCATAACACTTTTGGATCTTTACGATAGACAACAGATCTTGCACACGCCATCTTTAGAACTTTCTTATAATGTCGGTTATATTTCCGGATAAAATCTCTCACTTCTGTTTCCAACCGCACAAACCGTTCCGGTGAAATCAAATCGTTTTGCCGATCTGGATTCTTTTTGTAATAATGATTGGGTAACGTTTCATAAAAATCGTTCAGCGTCATATCCTGTTTTATCAGTTCCCGTTCAATCCCCTCTTCAAACATAACCGTTCCAGGGAATGGCTCATATACGCCGATACAGGCAAAATCAGGATTTAATTCAGATATAAACATAACCGTTTTCTGGATATCTTCCTCTGTCTCTCCAGGCACACCGAGCATAAAATATCCGGTCCAGTGAATCCCTGCTTTTCTGAACAACTTTGCGGCTTTTATTACCTGCGCATGCGATATCCCTTTGTTCATCTTTTTCAATATGCGTTCAGAACCGGACTCTATCCCCACTTTGATAAAATTGCATCCTGCTTTTTTCATTAATTGAAGTAATGGTTCATCAATCAAGTTCACCCTTGTATTGCATTCCCATGAAATATGAAGCTTTCTATTGATAAGTGTGTTGCATAATGCCGCCACTCTTTTCGGGTTGACTGTAAATGAATCATCTTTAAATGTAAACTGCGTTGAGCCGTAACGGTCTTTAACAAATTCAATCTCAGAAAGAATGTGATCATCAGAACGAAAGCTGACCCGCTTTGTATTGGTAGCACAAAATGTACAGGAATAAGGACATCCCCGACTGGACATAACAAGTCCCATATCTTCAGCATTGTATTTATTTTCATTCATGAGAAGTGTCCGGTCGGGGAAGGGAAATTGGTTTAAATCTACGGTTAACGGTGGAGAAGGATTGTGTAAAATATGGTTACTCTTTTTGAAGGAAATGCCTGCAATTGAATGCATGTTTGATTTTTTTTGCTCCAGGGCTGAAACCAGATTAAATAACGTATACTCTCCTTCCCCCCGGACAACATAATCCACATCCGGGCAGATGCTTAAAATCTCATCAGCCTTCACTGTAGCATGAGGCCCCCCCATAACAACAGTGCATTCAGGATTTATTTTCTTAACTATTTTTGCCGTATAAAATGAAGCGGCAGCAAAGGTTGTCCAGATACTGATTCCAACTATATCCGGATTCTCTTTAAATATTGTTTTTTCAACGTCCTGCCAAACCGGATGGTTCTTTTCTTTAAACGAATTTAAATATTCCTGATATTTATTCGAAAGTTGAGAATAATCGATATTACCCGGCTGCTCGTTAAAGTCAGCATCATAAACATGAACATCATGAAATCCATTTTTCTTAAGAAAAGTGGCAAGGGTTACAAGACCAAACGGAAAATACCTGTTGTAAAATCCCATTATTCTGTAAAAGGGGGGATCAATTAATAGAATCTTCAAGATGTATCCCCATATATTTAATTTATAAATAATTCCGATTTGATAATTTTGGTTTTTGCCACACGAAACAATAAAGCCGTGTACAGGCACCCAAGACCATACTTAATGCTTCTTACAAGGTTAATAGATGAAGCTTCGGGAAAATATTTTGTAGGACAGCTGACTTCGGCAATGGTATATCCTGCCCATACAATCTGGGTGAGCATCTGGTTGTCAAAAACAAAATCGTCAGAATTATGTTCCAGATTCAACTCCTCCAGCAGGTCTCTTGAAAAAGCTCTGTATCCTGTGTGGTATTCGGAAAGCTTTGCGCCTATCATAATATTTTCCGTAAACGTTAAAAATCGATTGGCAATATATTTCCAGATCGGCA
>JAUXDD010000193.1 GCA_030618465.1 Desulfobacteraceae bacterium | reverse complement strand
CGTATCATCTCTCCGAGTGTTTCCTGCTCCTTAATGGCAACTCTTCCCAGCATTACAGGAAGCTTTTTCTCAGACAGGGCAGGATTCTTCTGTAAATCCGGCGGAGACATCACGATTACTTTTTCCTCCACCCCAAGCGGCATTTCCAAATCTTCCGAATCACTCCCATCATCCTGAATGTTCACACCTGATAAAGTCAAACTCAACTGATTTTCAGTTGAACGTGCTGCCATGGTTCTCGTTTTTGAATGGTTCGGCATATCTTTCGGATTCATAGATTCAGCATTCGATGATACCTGGTGCCCCATTGTCTTTCCCGATATCAGGAGTCTTTCCCCCAAATCAATCTGCATCATCAATGAGACGAATAAGGCAATAAGTAATATTGCGCAGGCCGCGGCAATCCCCGCAGAACGAAATCCCCTGAGTCCGCCGTGACGCCCGGGCAGCCTTCTTGCGCATGACCGTATGGAAAACCAGCCGGCCCGGGTTCGATTCTGAATAATCATCGCAAGAATGCTGCTATGGCACAGATTCACGATCTTTCTGGGGTAACCGCCCGTATATACATATATGGCCCATACTGCCGAATAACTAAAAATGGCCGTTGCCTGAAAGGAATCGCTTGACTGTTCGAGTCTGTACTGAATCATCATTTTTGTATCACGAAAATTCAACGGCTTTAATTTATAATACAGATTTATCCTGTCCGAAAAATTGTCAAGTTCACTTAACGTATAATCAAACTCACTCTGGGCAAAAATAACGATTTGCAGGAGTTTGTTTTCATTGGTTTCATAATTCAAAAACTCACGCAGAATTTCAAGGCAGAACACCGGAATCTTCTGGCCTTCGTCAATAATCAAAACAACTGTTTTTTTCTCTTCAATACTTTTTTTATACAGGTATTGTTTTATCGTTTCTTTTGCCTGTAAATCATGTGGCACTTTTCCGGTTGCAGTATCGTCAAACATTTCAGCGACAGCCGACAGGAATTCCGAAGCATCCGGGAAATATGGGTCAAGAATAAGATGGGTTTCAACATCTGTATCAGCTGCAAACCTGCGGATGAGCTGCCTGCAAAGTGTTGTTTTACCTGTACCCACATCACCCACAACCACGTTCAGACCTCTTCTGAGACGAAGTGCAATTTCCAGTTTCTGCAGGCAGTCATGGTGCTGGCCTGACCTGAAAAAAAAATCAGGGTCCGGTGAATTGGAAAACGGTTCTCTGTTTAAATTAAGAATTTTAAAATAATCCATTAGATTATGGCTGAGCCATTTCTCGCCCTTAATTCATTAAAGCAGGATCAGCAAAATATACAGTGCCTTCCTCCCACAATGATGAAACTGTTGCTTTTGATGCGACAGATGAGTGCAACCGGCTCAATCTGTCTTTGGCTGCAGATTCATTAAAAAACAATTCACTTAACACGATGGCAAACTGCAAACCGGCCCGTTCATTAAAATATGGAATCATTCGAATCGGCATTTCATTATCAGGATATGATCTAACCATCCTGAACGCATTTTCAAGTGTATCTGTCGCATCAAGTTTAATCCACCTGGCATCCTTTATTATCGGGTTGACAGTCACAGAAATTGCCGGGAAGCTGACAATCTCGCCCACATCAATAACATCCTGATTGTTTATATGGGGGTTTGCCTGCAGCAGCATCTGTTGATATTTCAGGCTGTATACGCCATAAACTGTCTTTATCATTTCACCCAGGGTATCATGCTGAGCTACCGTTACCTGGCCGAGTATAGATAAATCACTTTCCTGAACATTTTTTTCCACGGAAGGTTTCTCATCGCCGGTAATTACACTATCCTGAATAATAATAGGTTTTGAATGCGACAGTGCATCGGAATCCTGAGAGAATTCTTCGTCCTCAATAATTACCGGAGATTCTTCTTCAATTTTTTCTTTCAGGATATGTGGGGTGATAAAAATCAACACCTCTTCCATGGAATTGCTTTTACTTGAACTCCTGAACAACGCGCCCAGCAGGGGGATATCCTTCAACCATGGCACACCGCTTTCTGAATCTGATTTTGTTTCCTTGTTCAATCCCCCGATAACAGTGGTCTGCCCGTCAAGCAAAATCACATTGGTTTCCGCTTTTTTTGTACTAATAGTTGGATTGCCCAACACAGCATATGAAAAATTAACCTCATCCTTGCTTGTTTTAATTCTCATTTTAATCGTCTCCCCACCAATCACATGGGGCTCTACTTCCAGGCTGAGAACCGCCTTTTTAAATTCTATTTTCACCTCATCGTTTTCCACTGTCTGGTAGGGAACCTCTTCCCCGCTTTCTATCATGGCAACCTGATTATCAAGGGTTGTGATGGAGGGGCTTGAGAGTATATTTAACTTGCCCTCTTTTTGGAGTGCTGAAAGCTGTATCGAAAGAATGCTGTTCCCTACATTTTCACTGATTAATCCAATACTGAAACCGGCCGTCTTTTCAAGAATCGCCGGGAAATTTGAAACCATGCCGGATGTGGGATCAATCGCAGTCCCCAGGGAACCGCCTAATCCACCACTCCCCTGCGCACCGGGAGTAATATAATGACTCACTCCGCCATCCTTTAATACCAGTCCGCCCCACTGTACGCCAAGCTCTCGTGCGGTTTCTTTTGACGTTTCCACTATATGGGCCTCAATAAGAATCTGGAGAGTGGGTTTGTCGAGTTCCTCAATCATTGGAATCATCCTGGCGATATCATCCCTGATAGCTTGGATAACAAGTGCATTGGAATGTTCATCCACCATAACCGATCCGATGGACTTTCCTGTTTTGCCCACAGAGAGAAACTTTTCAAGATTGTTCCTGAGTTTTTCCGCATCCGCATAATCAATACTGATAATTTTGGTCATAAGCGGCTCTATCATTCTCAGATCTTTTTTCTGTATCTCTCTTTTCAGTTCCTGCTCCAAATCTTCTATGGTCATGACTCGAATGATTTCACCTTCCCATACATAGGTGAGGCCATGCGAAGCCAGAATCCCCTGAAAAAGCTGATCCCATCGGGCTTTTTTTACATTTATGCTTACACTGCCCTTTATTTTATCATTTATAAGAATATTCTGGTCAACCACCCGTGCCAGAGACCGAAGAAGTGTATCCAGACCTGTATTGTGAATTTTTAATGTAATTCTTTTCGTGGGAAGACTTTTTTTATATCTGGTTATTTTCTTCTTCCCGGATTTTTTTTCCAAGTCCCTCCCGGGGATATCTATTGCACGCCTTTTTGCAACAGGTGAATAGCCTTTTGACTCTTCGGCCAATGCTTTCCACTTTTCATAAAACAGATCTTTTTCAACTTTTTTGCTTTCAGCACAGCCAAAAAAAATTAACAATAATAAACCGGCAAAAAAAAGCCGCGCCAGGTTTTTTGTATAACCCGGGTTTTTTGTATAAACCGGATTTTTTGTATAAAACTGATAAGATTTCATTTATAGCCCACCTTGACCCATCTCTTCCAATGGCAGGATAACCTTATGGCCATTTCCCGTTCCGAGAACCACCATAACCGGCGAAATGCTTTGAACCATATAATCACTTTTTTCAATAGCATCACCCGTTTCATACTCCATGCCGTTAATTATGGACAACATTTTATCTCCCAGCATAATGTAACCCGAATAGCTCAAACCGGTCTTTGCCGCCAGGTCTTTTGTATGTCCCTTGCCTTCAAAATCCGCTCCTGCAAAAGGATCTTTTTTCCATAGTGTTGTTGCCTTATTCAGAATATAGACGGACTTTGAACAATCATTTTTTTGTAGTGTTCTGACCATCTTTGCTGCAAATTTGTTCAATACTTCAATATCCTTTTGTATTGTAAAAGGCTCCTTTTTTGTGGAAGCTTGCGAGGATGCGAAAAATAACACATAACCGCCATACATGCATGCAACCACCATTAAAATAACAATAATTTTTTCTCGTTTATCCATAACTTAATTAATGTTCACTCCATCATAAAAAGACGGCCCTTAATCCAGCATTATCCATACCTTCAGGTTTAATTCTTTTAATCGTCTGCCCGCCGTGATCTGTATGCTTTCAATCTTTTCCAGATAGGGAATTTCACCAAGCCTGACCAGAAAATTTCGGCAGTCAAAAAATTCCCCTTTAGCAGAAACATTGACCAACAGGAATGCCGAATCATCTTTTAATGTGTTTACATCAGGTATTCCGCTGATAAATATGAGATTACTTTTTTGCGCTGCCTCGTTAAAAATTGACGAAATTTTTCCAATATTATCTCTGGAAAGTTTTACCTTCCCGGGAAAGGGCAACTGATTTTCAATTTTTTTACTGGATCTTTTCATAAGATCCGTGAACAGTGGAAACAGAATTTTCTGTTTATCAAGCTGGTTATTTAATAATTGAATCTGCTTATCCAGCTTTTTCAGGGCATTTGTATTTGGCTGGATGCCGGTAAAAAAGAAAAATACAATACCACCCATACACACCAGCAGATATATAAAACTTCTTTTCGGTAAATCCGGAATTTTCGTAAATTCCAGCAATTTTCCTTTATTTTTATCCATCAAACAAGTTCCAGTCTGGCTGTAAATTTAAGAACTTCTTTATTTCCAAATGTTTCAATAGATTTTTTTACAATTCGCGGATTTTCAAATATGGGAGAACCGTTTAATTTGACAAGAAAAACAGCTAAAGATGAATCCCGGTTAAAACTCTCGTCAAATATAATGCCTTCTATTATAATAGTTTTCTTTTTGTCCTTGTTTTCCTGGGCACGGCCTAATTTCGCAGTAATATTGATCAGATTAATATTTGGGGGTGTCATTTCAGTCAATTCACTGATTACTGCCATACCGATATATTTTCTTGCATACTCCTGGACGCTCTTCCTGTCCCTGTCGACCTTAGCCGCAAACTGGCGTATAAACTGCTGATCCACCATGGGATTAAATTTGGCTATCTGTTCCTGTATGTTTAAAATCTGCGCCTCTCTCCCGGATATCGTATATCCCTGCCATATGTATATGCCAAAAAAAACAGCGATAATGAAAATAAAACCGACAAACACTGCCCTGTTTATATTCTGAACCTTTAACTGGGCACCCTTGTGTATAAAAGTATAAACCAGGTTCGGTGTATACGAATTATCAGACAGCGCCATACCGATAGCAGGTGAAAAAGAATCTTTCTCAGGGACCGACATGGGGGGCTTGTCCTTATTTCCCGAAAAAAACCCCGAAGAAAACAGATCTATATAATCAATACGATAATTCAGCTGATTGCTAATAAATTCAACGATACGTTTATATCCACTAAGCTCACCGGAAATAAAAATCTTTCGTACGGTCTCACCTTTAAAATGTATTGAAAAATGTTCAAGGGATCGTTCCACCTGCCGGACAAGACGAATCAGGGCAGGAACAACCATATTTAAAATATCCTCCGGATTCAGTCCATGACCGTTGGCTTTTTCATGAGTATGATCCATGCCCGAACCCGAACATGTGCTATCTGAGAAACTTTTGAATATTTTTTCAGCAGCTGTTATGCCTGTTTGCGATGTAAGTTCTGATGGACTGACGATAGAGCCGTCTTCTACTTCAATCAACTCCATTGAACTTTCCATCTTTTTACTGTCAAGCTCTCCCCTGATGGCTTCAATAACACTGTTGACACCGGTTTTTATGTCCCGTGACAAAACAAGAACTCCGTCTGAAAAAATATCTATGCGCGACCACTCCTGCCCAATATGAAGGATACATATATTTTTTTCATCTGCTTCAACCAGTCTGGACATTAATATATTCTGATAAGCAAAAGGAACAATCGATATACCTGTCAGCGGAAATCCTGCTTCTGAAAAGAGTTTTTTCAATGCAGTAACGTCATCAGAAGGAGCTGTGTATGCGATGACCTTAGTCTTGCTGGCACCCCCATCTTTTATATCGCCCAGCACACTGAAATCAAAAATCACATCCCCGTCATCAAAGGAAACCTGTTTTCTATATGTCCAGTAAACAGCATTGGCAATCTGTTTTTCTGATACCTTGGGGAT
>JAUXDD010000279.1 GCA_030618465.1 Desulfobacteraceae bacterium | reverse complement strand
GCCGGTGTTGGTGACTATTATGGTCCTTTTGATGCTCAGACAATTTTTGATGACATTTCCAAGGATGACCTGCAGATTGATATCTACAGAGCTGATCATACAGCATATTCCAAGAAATTAGACAAAGTGGTTATGATGAGCAGAGTTGAAGGCCATACAAAAGAAGACTTTGTACTTCTTTCAGGCACCAAGGTTCGTGAAATGCTTGGTCAGGGGATTAAACCACCGAAAGAGTTCTCACGCCCTGAAGTAGCAGATATCCTGATTAAATACTACGAGTCTACTAAATAATCAGAAATAAAAGCGTTAAGACAATCTGATTGACATATTTAAAGCCCACCCTGAAAAGGGTGGGCTTTTTTTATAAATTTCTCCCCGTTTCCCGTTCATGATTAAAACAGTTTTAAAAAACAGGCTTGAATTTATTATCCGAAGGATTTTCAAGAATAGTAAAATTACAACAAATAGGACCAACCTGGAAAATATTTAAAAAGATGAATAATACATATTGATAAAGTCCTTATGGCTGCTAAATGCAATTTTCGGAAGTTCTTCAGGATTGAAGTATGATGCATCCGATGCATCATCTCCGGCAATGAGGGTGCCGGTATAATTGTTTACCAGGTAACCGACCAGTAAAACGGTGTTATATCTGGGACTGTTGCTTGATATGACGCCAAGAAGAGATTGGATGGTACCTGAAAGACCGGTTTCTTCCTTCAGTTCTCTTAATGCTCCCTGCTCAGGGGATTCCCCGAGTTCCAGGAAACCGCCGGGCAGACACCACATGCCGGTTTTGGGTGGAACGCTGCGTTTGACCAGGAGTAATCGTTTTTTACCGTCCACGGCAACAATGGCTGTTGCCGGGACAGGGTTCTCATAAATGGGTGTGTCACATGATTTGCAGAAAAGGCGATTCCTGTCTTCTACAAATTTTGTAATCAGTTTTTTGCCGCAAAAAGGGCAGAAATTTTTTTTCATCATTATCAGTCGTCAAAATCTCCTTCCGGACCTTTGTCAGAATCGATTGCAGCAGCTTTTTCGATAATTTTGTCTTTTGTCCATTCACCGGGATCTTCAATTTTTGTAGCTTTGTGGCCCGGATCATGGGAACCTGCTTCAAGAATTGTCTGTATTGCCAGTGGCGCGGTATCTCCGGCATTAAAAACATTGACAAGGATGTTGTAGATAAAATCCTCAACACGCTTTGACATTCGTTGTCTGATGTTTTTGGGTTGACCCAGGAGCTTGTTTTCAAACGGAAGGTTCAGCTTTTTGAAATTCCCGCCTTTCAGATCATTTGCTTTGGCATAATTGAGCATCTGCCGCCACATGGGTTCGGTAACACCCTGGCCTTCAACCTTAATGAAATTTTTATCATCATCAAGAATAGCGTTGCCGTAATCATTGACTTCAAGACCCCAGGAGATCATCTGGAGGGCTGTGGCTACATTGGCTTTGGTGGTATTGGTTGTTGATGTAATAGCACGCAGTCTGTCCGAATTGTTGCCGGATGTGCCGTGCTGGGCACCTGATATGTTGTATTTTGACAAGGCTTCATGGATCTGGGCAGTTAGCTCTACCTGGATGCCCTGGTCACTGGCTTCAATGCCGTGGGTGGTTCCGTTGTTCAAGGCGATCCAGTCAGGTAAAATATCATGGGCATTTAATCCCTGGATGAGAAACAGCGCTTCATCAACGGTTGATAGTCCCTCTTTGCCTTTTATTTCTCCTACTTCGGTTTCTAGCCCGGCCCAGTCGGGAATAAAAGAATTCAGTTCCAGGTTTGCCAGCAGGTTTTTATCATCCGGCAGATGAGACGCATCAATGGCAATGGATGTGAGGCCGGCTTCAAAAATAGTGGGGATTTCAATTTTTGCATCTTCCACATCCTGATCATTTTTAATTCCGTAGTGATCGGCATGCAGGGCAACCGGCACGGTTATACCCAGCTGATTGCATAACGCATTCACCTGTCTGGCCATATTCCAGTAATTTACCGCACAGTATGCACTGGCGCCGCCTTCTGATTTGGCAATTTCTATAATGATGGCGGCATTTGCCTTTTGAGCGGCTTTCAAAGCTCCCTCAATGACAAAATTGCTTCTGCCGTTGGCCGCAATGGTCATGGCATTGCCTTTGGCAATCATTGCCCGGTCAATGTATTTCCCGCTGACAATTAATGCTTTTGAATTGGGGAAAAGTTCAACAATATTAGGTGGACGGCCGATTTCCAGTGCTTTTTCAAAATCTTTGGGTGAGACAGAGTTGTTTCCGGACATGACAAATCCTCCTTTTTAAAAATAAATACGGAAATGATTTCATTAAATGTTTAATGACTCTTTATAATGGAATCTTATTCTTATTTCAATAATAGAATTATTCGATATCCTGATCCTGTGATCGGACAGTATTTATTATTTCAAGAATTTCTTCTTTGTGTGAGGGGGGCGCGAAAATAGTTCCCCATCCTTTTTGGACCTGAAACAGGCCGTCATATGCGGTATCATGAAATGATCTCATTCTGTGAGGGATATCCTGTTCGGTCAGTATGGATTCAATAAGCTGTGCTTCAATGTTGCTGTCCAGAACGGCGATTTTTATATATTCATGTTCGTCCATAATTACCTCCTGCGGTGAAAGCTACGTGATATATTACACTATCATATTATATTATTTAAAAATGCATACCATCAAACTGATTTTATCAATTCTATTTCCACCGGCGTTCGATCATCTGACAATTCCAGAATTACATAATTAAACCTGGCCTGATCGCCGCTTCCCTGGCCCGGATTAATACACAGGGTATTGTTTATCCTTGTGCTGACAGACCCTGACCGGTTGGGCGATTCATGGATATGCCCGTGCAAAGACGCAATGATCATATCTGTTTCCGCCCACTTTTCAATAAATTTCCTTATGCTCAAACTTCCCACATGCAGTCCGTTGTAAATAACATCAAGTGGTGTTTTATAGGGAGGCGTATGCGATACAAAAATAAACGGGTTTTCAATCATTTCCGACAACTGCTCAAGATCATTTTCAATGGTGTCATCCGATGACAGATCAATAACCGTTTCTTCTATTATCCCGTTTGTTGAAATCCCTCCATGCAAAGATACACTGTTTCCCGGTGTATAGGGACTGTCCTGTGAATCCGGCTTTTCCCAGTCCTTTCTGCCAAATGGCGTTGGCGGTACATTCATGTATCCGATAATATCCACAGTATCTGTTAACGGGTGTTTTTGATTATGCAGGAGGAAAAATAATTCACCATTGCGGGATTCAAGAATCGACCGGTTGTATTT
>JAUXDD010000220.1 GCA_030618465.1 Desulfobacteraceae bacterium | reverse complement strand
AACGAGTCCATTCAAGTATAACAGTTGACAAGTAAGGAGATTTTTATTCCCTAATAAGCTTTTCTTTACTCGGTACTGTCTTCATCAGCTCTTTGAGACGGGTTGTTGATATTTGATACTGACCATTACTTGGTAATGACTTGAATGAAACCAGATCCCATACTCGCTTGCCACGGCCATTATATATTTCCGAAAAGGAGCCGTCTTTGAATATTTTCAGTAGAAGCAGATGCCGGGGGTCACTTCGTAACCGATGCTTTTTGCCAGGGTTGCTTTTATTAAATTTTTTGCCCCACTTCAGTCCCTTCGGCAATTGCCTCAATGGCCATTCTCGGCTCTTTGGCATCGCCGATAATATAAACTTCAGGTACAATGTCCTTGATTTTTTCACTGAGATGTTCCAGCTTTTTGACGCCCCTCGCCAGAATAATACAGTCGGCATTTCTGATTGTGCGTTCCTCACCATTGCAGGAAACAATAACCCCGTCATCAAGGATTTCCCTGGTTGTTGTCTGGGTGAGAAGTTTTACATCCTTGTCACGAAGACGTTGCATCAGAAGAGCCCGGGATTCCCCCAGCAGATTTAATGCCACCTCTTTTTTCGTGGTTACAATGGTGACCGCCTTGCGTTTTATGGTCAGGTTGTCTCCCCGGTCTGCCAGAAAATCCGCAATTTCAGGCCCGGCCAGTCCGCCACCCAGAACAACCATATTCCGGCACCCCTGGGAAGGGTGTCCGTCCAGCACATCTTCAACCGTAACAACGATATCCTTGTCAACTCCCGGCAGGTTTTCAGGGATAAAGGGAACCGCGCCCGTGGCCAGAACCGCCACATCCGGTGCTTCATCTTTTACCAGTTCCGGTGTCACCTCTGTGTTAAATACGATGGTTATGTTTGATTTTTTTGCCTGATGCACCAGGTATTTCAAACCAACAGCAATATCCTGTTTAAAGGGAGGTACTGCGGCAATTCTGAACTGCCCGCCAAGCCTGGATGTTCTCTCATACAGTGTTACGTGGTGTCCCCTTTCTGCTGCTGTCCTGGCTGCTGTCAGACCGGCAGGTCCGCCACCCACCACCATCACTTTTTTCGGGGTTTGTGCAGGCCCGGACCCGGGTTGGTCTTCTTTTCCTGTTGCCGGGTTCATCAGGCAGGTCATGCCCATCAGTTCCTCACGCTTCTGTATACATCCGATCCCGCAGGAAATACACGGGGTAATATCGTCAAACCGTCCCTGCTCAGCCTTGTTTGCAAATTCAGGATCAGCCAGCAGCGGCCGGCCCAGGGCCACCATATCGGCCTGCCCCCTGTTGATGATATGCTCGGCAAGTCCTGGTGTATGAATCCTGCCCACGGCAATCACTGGAACGTCAACCACTTCTTTGACAGCTGCCGCATAGGGTGTATTGGATGCCAGCGGGGTTCCCATGGGCGGAATAATTTTCCAGAACTGGTCAGGATAGACACCGCCGGAAATATGAAAGGCATCAACACCGGCATCTTCCAGGATGGGAGCAATATACTGGGTTTCCTGGAGGGTCCTTCCTCCAGGAAGCAGCTCGTCTCCGGAGGTTCGTAATATAACCGGATAATCATCCCCTGCTTTTTTCTTTATATTTTTTAATATTTTGAGAGGGAGTTTCAGGCGGCCTTCAATGGAGCCGCCGTATTCATCATAGCGCTTGTTTCTTAAAGGTGACATAAACGCTCCCACAAGCATGTGCGCATGGGCAGCATGAAGCTCCACACAATCAAACCCTGCCTCTCTTGCCCGTCTGGCTGCATCACCGAAATTTTCAATGATCGCTTCAATTTCCTCCACACTCAGTTCGCGCGGCACATCGCCTTTGCTGCGGGATAGTACCGGGGACGGGCCAACGGATTTATGTCCGCTCAAAATCTCCCAGTTTTCTCCGCCCGCATGAATCAGCTGGGGCGCAATTTTTGCCCCATGGGCATGCACGGCGTCTGTCAAATTTTTTAAACCCGGGATATATTTGTCATCATACAATGTCATCTGGCTCGGCATGTATGCGGACGTGCTGACCACCGAGACAACTTCCGTGATGATAAGGCCGATACCGCCTTTTGCGCGGGCCGTATAATAGTCGATGACTCTGGGCGTTGTAAATCCGTCATGGGTGCAGAAACAAGTTGCCATGGGGGCCATGACAAAACGGTTTTTAATTTCAACAGATCCGATTTTAAGCGGTGTAAACACTTTTTGTAACAGTTTCATGGGCATCTCCAGTGCTGTTGGTTAAAGGTGCTGAAAGGCCTATATCTGCCTTCCAACATCAGCAGCTTCTTTAGTGGCAGACAACAGGTTGCGTGCCATTTTCGCGTCACCGATCACATGAATTTCATCTACTTTTCCTTCCAGGGCTTCGCTTAAATTATCTGTGGCTCGTGCGCCCATGGCCAGAACAATCCGATCAATACCGCGGATGTTTTCTTCTTTACCGTCGGTTTCAACGATAATACCGTCGGAAAGGAATTCCTTCACCTTTGTGCGGGTCATTATCTTGATGCCGTCATGGCGCATTCGCTGCATCAGCAACACCCTGCTTTCAGGGGAAAGGTCCTGGGCCACCTGATCCAGCATTTCAATAATGGTAACCTCAGTAGTGCCGATCAGGGGATTGTCTCCCCGTTTGGACATGTGCTCGGCGGTTTCACAACCCACCATGCCGCCGCCGATAACCAGTATCTTTCCGGGAAGAATATCAACCTTCCCCGCCAGGACATCATGGGCTGTGACCACTTTGTCTCCGTCTATTCCCGGAATACCAGGCACAAGCGGTTCACCGCCGGTTGCCACAATGAGTACATCCGGTTTTTCCTGTTCCACCAGTTCCTTTGTTACTTCCGTATTCAGATGTACCTTTACCCCTGTTCTTTCAGCCTGAATATTCAGGTATTTTGTGATTTTGCATAACTCCTGCTTAAATGGGGGTACAGCCGCAAGGTTGAACTGCCCGCCGGTTTTGCCCTCCTTTTCGTACAGGCTCACATCATGCCCTCTCAACGAGGCAATCCGGGCAGCTTCAAGCCCTCCTGGGCCGCCGCCGGCCACCATCACTTTCTTAGGTTTTTCAGCAGGGATGATGGGATACTCTTTTTCTTTTCCTACCGTGGGATTGATAACACAGGTCATGAAACCGGAGCGGGTGCGCTCTAAAACACATCCCAGACCGCAACCGATACAGGGGGCAATGTCATCAAATCGTCCTTCCTGTGCCTTGTTTGCAAACTCAGGGTCAGCCAGGAGCGCCCGTCCCATGACCACCATATCTGCTTCATTCTGTTTCAGCACATCTTCTGCCAGTCGCGGGTCATTTATTCTGCCAACCACCATTACCGGCACATCCACTACTTCTTTTATGGAGGCAGACAAGCCGGCATTGGGGCGCAGGGGTGTGCCCGTGGGCGGCATTATATTGTGTGACAGGTCGGGAAACACACCGGCAGATATATGAAAGGCGTGTACGCCAGCTTCGGCAAAAATCGGGGTAATATACCGTGTCTCCCTGATATCGATGCCGCCGGGTACGAGATAATCACCGGATATCCTCATGATAATGGGGAAATCATCGCCTGCTTTTTCGCGGACACGCTTAATAATTTCCAGGGGGAACTTGATACGATCGTCAATATTGCCGCCATATGCATCAGTCCGTTTGTTGCGCAGGGGGGACATAAAAGAACCCACAAGCATGTAACTGTGTGCGGCATGCAGTTCCATACCGTCGCAGCCGGCTTCCTTTGCCCGTCTGGCCGTCTCACCAAACTGTTCAATAATTATTTCGATCTCTTCTATGCCCAGCTCCCTGCACATCAATTTTGAGTAAAAGCTCATTGCCGGAGACGGGCCCACGGTCTGGCTGCCATTGAAAAAAGGGGCAAGAGATTCCGGGCCGGGATGCGATATCTGGGGAACTATTTTGGCACCGGCATCATGAATGGCATCGGCCAGTTCCTTAAACCCGGGGATAAATTTGTCATCCCAGAGAGACACGGTGTTCATCACATAAGGAGACATGCTGTCAATGGTTGTAACCTCACTGGTAATGAGTCCCACACCGCCTTTTGCCCGGGCAACAAGGTAATCTGTTAATTTTTCTGAAATAGTGCCGTCAGGATTGGCATAATCCGTTGCCATGGGCGCCATTACAATGCGGTTTTTTACTTCCATGGTTCCGATTTTTATGGGGGTAAACAACTTCTCCAGTTTTTTCATAATTGATTTTCCTTTATGATGATATGCTCTGAATAAAATTTCTTTTTAAGCATAAGTGGCGTTCAATAATCAATATAAAAATATCCATTCTTCAGGGTAACCGCATTTATAATTATTCTGACAAGACCTTAAGCAGGTAATTATTTGTCAATAAAATGGATTATGTTAAATCTGCAGGGGCAGACCTGTGTGTCTGCCCGGGTGGTTCTGCGTTGGCGTTTGTTTATGCGGAATAAAGAATAGAAACAACGGTGTCCGGGTTTTTGTCACGTCCTTTGATTTTTTTCTGCACATAGAAAATAATTCGTGTGTCCCCATTTTTCCCCTGTTTCCTGCCTTCGAATCACTGTATAGGCGCAGTCAAATAGGATGCCCGGGCGAGCACTTTGAACCACCAGGGTTTGTTTTCCACGTCTGTAGTTACCATTTTTGTCGATTGGGCAAAATCGTCCCGGAACATCTGTTCCACAGCAGATATCAATTTTTCTTCAACAATCAGCGCGGTGATTTCAAAGTTAAGCCGGAAAGAGCGGTTATCGAAATTAACCGTGCCGACACCTGCCACCCGGTTATCGATCAGAAAGACCTTTTCATGGAGAAATCCGGGCCGATAGCGATAGATCTGTATACCCGCCCGCAACAGTTCCCCTATAAAGGCGTAAGCCGAGTAATAAACAAGCTTTTTGTCCGAAACATCGGGAATAAGAATCTTGACCTCCACCCCCCGCAGTGCGGCAAGGTGCAGGGCCGATAACACCGATTCATCCGGGACAAAATAGGGGCTGGCGATCCAGATCCGCTGCCTGGCGCTATGGATGGCCTGCTGGTACATCAGGCTTGCCGTTTCCAGTTCATCGGCCGGGCCACTTGGTAAAATGAGTACGGTGGCATCGCCCTCCGGGGCGGGAACCGGCTTCCAGTCAAGCTCCAGCAGCTTTCCCGTGGCCCAGTGATAGTCTTCAAACAGGGATACCTGCAGTTGCATTACCGCAGGGCCGGTAATTTTCACATGGGTATCGCGCCAGGGACCGAACTTCGGGTCTTTGCCAAGATACTCGTCACCGACATTATGGCCACCCACCCAGCCGGTGCTCCCATCTACCACCACGATTTTGCGATGATTGCGAAA
>JAUXDD010000032.1 GCA_030618465.1 Desulfobacteraceae bacterium | reverse complement strand
GAGGATTAAAATTTGAGCCTGACGCAGAAATTGGACAAAATAGCCATTTCTGGATAGACACAAGTCAGCGGCACCCTATAACTTATCTATCAGTGACGTTAATTTCGGAAATTTTGCCTTCCCTGCCAGGTTAAGTATATGTTTCAGGGATTTTAATGCTGCTGGAATATAGTTTTCAAAATAGGTTTTCCCCTTGATACGGCTTAAGTAACCAAACGCTCCAAGTATTTGAAGATTTCTTGCCATTGCACAGTATCTATAACTGGAAAAAAAATCTGCTGATTCTATATGGACTTTAGATGAAAGCACTTCAAAACTGTAATGAAGCAGCTGATCCTGTACAGGGAGGGGCAGCTCAACATAGGGATCTATAAGGAGGGAGGCAATATCATACTGAATTGGTCCAATGCGTCCTCCCTGAAAATCTATAAAATAGTAATTGTTATTTAATACCATGATGTTTCGGGACTGCATATCCCTGTGCATAAAACCATAAGTTGCGGACGAAAGGGCGTTATCTGCAATAATTGAAAATTCATCGGCAAAATTTTTATAGGCCACGTCCATTCCGGTAAATCCGTTTAAAAAGGCATCCACAAAGTAGCGGCATTCTTTTTCAATGATGAGATTTTTATCATATCTCCGGGTCTGATAAGTCCATGAACCATCAAAATCCTCTCCACAGGATACGGAAAAGTTGATCAAAAGATTAAGAACAGACTTGTAATGGGAAATAATTTTATCTGTATGATCGGTTTCAGTAATAACGGACTGCAAATCAGCACGGCCAAGGTCATCCATGAAAACAAGGCCGGAAAATGTGTCGTAAAGATAGATTTCAGGTACAGGCATCCCCTTTTTGTGCAGATATTGACCGATTGAAACAAAAGAATCCACTTCTGTTGTAGAATCCTGACTTCGTATCCCATGGTCAGCCATGATAAGTGAGCGGTGGCCTGATGTGAGGCGGTACCAGTTTCTGTCTGAACCATCCCCTTTAATCTTGACCTTATTTATTTTCTTGCCGTAACCATCCGCATTATCCGGGAAAGCCTTCCTGAAAGATTCAGGTGCCATTTTATCAAATCCAGCTTCCTGATACCTTCTGACTGTTCCAATATCATTCCAGTAGTGATTTTCAGAAATACAGGCAGCCACTTTCATTCCTCTGGATATTAATTCTTTATACAGATCAATACTGTTATAAAATATGTGACCCGGTATGAAATCAAGTATGATCGGATCAATAACCTGAATTCCGGTAAAGGCGAGTTTTTGAATATCCGCAGATGCTTCATTTTCATCATTATGAAATCCTGTAATAAAATTGTCTTTTGAAACAGATACATTGTTGAATTCAGGATAGTCATGCATAACAAGGGTTACAGGGAAATTATGATTCAAATGAAAAGTATATGGTTTTTTCAGATCAATGTCGGTGACGATGTCGCTGTTAATAACAATAAACGGATTTTCATTCCAGAAGGATGCCAGTTTTTTTATAGCGCCGCCTGTGCCTAAAATTTCCTGCTCATGACTGATCACAACCGGAATCGGATAGTTCCGGCTGTTAAGAAAGGTTTCAATTTTAGTGTGAAGGTGATGTGTATTAACGGCAATTTCCGAGCAACCTGCATCCAGAAGTTTGTGGATCGTAATATCAAGTAATGCCCGTCCCTGTATGGTAAATAGAGGCTTTGGGATTTTTTCCGTATGCGGAAGCAGTCTTGTACCAAAACCTGCTGCAAGTATTAATGCTTTCATGTCATATGCTATTTAATTGGGTAGAAAATCCAGGAATTTTTGTATTCGGTTGCTGTAATAGTTTAACTTTTCAGTATGTTCAGCGTTTTTTACACCATGTGAGGTGAAAAAAGTATACGCATTTATAAAGCTTATTTTTGAAAGTGCTTCTTTACGATTTATTTCATTCATTTTATACATGTGGTTTCCATGAGATTGTATTTTCTTGATGCGATCTTTTGAAGTCGAAGAATCCTTTGAAAGTTGTGCAAGAAAACTTAAAACAACCGAGTAAGATTCAAAATAGGGCTTTAGATAGTTTGAAAAAAATTTAAGTTTCCTGAAGCCTGCGGCAGTAAGGTTATATGTATCAGGAAGTGCGGGGTGTGGAATTATCATTGCATCATCGATAAATGCTTTAATATTTTTTCGTATGAAATGCTCCGGTTTCCTGTCAACTTCAGGCGCAAATTCATTTCTGAATAAATCTTCTAAAAAAGTATAGCACGGCAGGAGATCCTGAGCGGAGAAAAGAAACGCATCTTTTTCAAGGATGGCCAGAGAGGTGAATGCCGCGGGAATAAAAAATGTAATACAGTTGTTTTTGTAATAATCAAGATTTTGTCGTGAGTTTTCATTAATTTTAAAGGTTGATTCCGTATTGAATTTATTGCCGTCAGTTGAATGCTGTTCAATAAATTTTCTTTGAACGAAATTTTCAAGAACATTGTTAAAGGCACTTGGGTGATCAAGAATAAGGGTGTCGGCGAGCCTGATATTTTGTGCGGAAAGATAGTTCATATATGTTTTCAGATGGTCCATCAGCTGCTTGTATGAAAATCTCAATTTGGAGCAGTTCAAAACAGCGCTTGATACAAGACCGTAAGGGGTGACAACAGAAACTCTGTTTATTGAATTGGTTATTCTGTCGCCCAGGTTACGACAAAGATTTCGTGTGTCATTTTTTGCGTCTTCAGGATTCTGGTAATCGTTTTGATGAATCAGAGCATTCAATGAAATCGGCTCATGAAAATTTACATATACTTTCCCATAACGTTTTTTCAGGAATTTTCGTGCTTTTATGACCTGACGTACATTCTCATCCTCCTTCTGACCGCCTTTAACCTCATGCATATACGAGCGCTCTTCTAAAATTCTGTCATACCCGATATTTACAGGAACAAAAATCAGGTCGTCACAGGCACCGTTATGATAAGCATTTAGAAGAATGGAAAGAAATCCGAACTTTGGCATCAGCATTTTACCTGTTCGACTTCTGCCCCCTTCAATGAAAAATTCAATATTGAAACCTTCGGAAAGAAGTTTTTCAACATAGCTTGAAAAAACTTTTGAATATAGTTCAGCTCCCCTGAAGGTGCGTCTAAGGAAGAACGCTCCTCCGCCTCTGAATATGCTACCCAGTGGCCAGAAAGAAAGATTCATACCCGCTGCGATATGGGGGCAGGGCATATTGTTGTGAAGCAGAATATAGGAAAGTATCAGATAATCCAGGTGACTTTTATGACAGGGAACATAGATGATTGGCCCCTTGTGTGATATCCTTTTCACTTTTGTGAGCCCGTCTTTGTCAACCATCATTCCTTCAAAAATGTGGGTGAGAATCCATGTGAGCAGAATGTCGTATATTTTGATCCACTTCGTGCTGTAGTTGGCTGCTATTTCTTCAAAATACTCAGCCGCTTCTTTATGAACCTGCCGGGTGGGGACATCCCGTTTATTGGCATAATTGGCCATATAATTTTGAAGATGTGAATTTGTCAGTATATTTTGTTTGATCTCCATTCGGCTCTTTAGAATCGGACCGGTGATGCTCTGGCGGCGTCGGTTTATCTGAAGAATGAGGTGGAGTCGCAGGGAAATGGCCTGTTGCTCAATACTCTGTTTTTGTATTTTATCCTGATTCAGAAATTTTTTTAAATTAACCGGCTCAGAATTTTCCACTAAAATTTTTTTGGGGCTATTGAAAAGGATAAACAGACGCCGTAATTTTCCAGGTTTTTCCTTTGAACCAAAAATAATATCTATAAGATTGGGTGTATAGCGTTCAGGTTCATTACTGAAAAAGATGAGTTGCGGAACAATGTAAACAGGATGATCCGTTGAATTCTGCGTTTCAATCAGATACCGGACAGGATCTGTTTCTGACTTAACAAACCGCCGATAAAATCCCCTTTTTTCGATTAATGACAAAAGTCCTGAACGACCGTTGAGAAGTTCTTCCTTAATATATCCGCTTTTATAGGGGTCCTGTAAGGAAAAGTGGCGCAGGAAATAATCAATACGCGATAAAAGAATTCTGAAAATACGCATGGCTGGCTGCCACATCACAACCTTGTAATCAAATCCAATTTCAGGGAAGGGGAGCCCTTCCTGCTTTAACCGGGTGTAATGGAAGAGAAATTCAAAATAACTTTTATATTTTGTTGCATATATAATAATTCCGTCTTTTTTTAGCTCCTCAAGAGTGGCTTTCTGTTCCTTGTTTGTCTTGATTCCAGCAAACAGTATATTGAGAAGGAAAGATGAAAAAAAACCAATTTTTTCAGGAAGATAAGTAAGGTAGTGGTTATGTGTTCCCTGAAGTGCGGTATTGAAACACCCATTTATTCCGGACTGAATTTTAGAAAATATGGAACGACCTGATTTAAACATAATATTTATTCAATTCATGTTTGGGCTATATTTTTTATTAAGGTAACCGGCAATAAACATGATACTGATAAGAAATTTCTGATAGCAGATAAATATAGCGTTTGCAATATTATAGTCAATGCCGTTTCCTTAACAAATTTTTTGTGCCGTCACCGATTTTATCTTGCGTTACTGGTATTGTTGTGGTAGTCAATCGAAAATGTTCAATGACTTCCATATCGAAATAATTTCCGATATATTGAGGGTAACTGATTTGATAATTTATAATTTTAATATTTATATAAGGAGGAGTTTTTTATGAAGACTTTAATTGCCGGCTCGGTAGCTGCTGCTTTGGGCCTTATTGGTATGGCTGTATGGTATACACCTTTTTTGAGCCTCTTGAAAGGGTCTATACCTGTTATGCTTCTGCTCGGCGGATGCCTTGCTCTTTATCTGGGATTTGACGAGCTTAAAGATTCCATGAAGAACGGCAGTAGTTCTGATCTATCACCAGTGGAAAATGATAAGGATCAGGAAATCGGTGATTTGAAAAAAGAGATTGAAGAGCTTAAATCAAAAAATAAAGAATAATTTATTTTCTTGTTAAAAATCCAAACTCCGGGTTTACATTCCGGGGGTCTTATTTATGAATTAAATATTTTAGGAGATTGTCTAAAATGAAAACACTTGTTGGTGGGGCAATAGCTTCAGTTCTGGGTTTTGTTGGCTTGGCGGCATGGTTTGCAGAGTTTTTGCATCTTATAGCCGGCCTGGTTCCTGCCCTGCTTTTACTTGGTGGCGGATTATCCATTTACCTGGGCTTTGATGAAGTTAAGGATTCCTGGAAGCAGGATGAACAGGTATAATATTTATTCAGGCACTATTTAGCAGTATCATTAAGTTTATTTGAATTTTTAATTGCTGAAGTTGCAAGTAAATCAGCGCGCTCATTATCTTCAAAGCCGGCATGCCCTTTTACCTTTATGAATTTGATGTCTGAAAACTTTGTCATCAGTTCTTTTATGGATTGGACAAGGTCAATATTTTTTTTTGCTTTCCACCCCTTTGAAAGCAATCCAAATGCATAGCCGCTGTCAGTAAAAATCCTTACCGGTAAATCTGTCCGTTTTAGCTCCTGCAATCCGGCTTTTATCGCTTCAAGTTCCGCAATATTATTTGTCGCATTACCAATAAATTTTGAAATTGTTTTTTCATGCCTGTCAAAGCGGAGTAAAACTCCTATTCCGGAAGGCCCTGGATTCCCGGATGACGCTCCGTCTGTATAGATGCAGATGGCATTTTCAGGAAGGGGTTCACTGGAAAAAACAGCTTTAGTTTCAGATTTTTTCTTCCTTTTTTCCCCGGAGTTTCTTTTTTGCCTGTTGTTTCCGGATTCCAATGAATCAAGCTGCTTAAGACTTTTCTCGAATACCCGATATTCATAATCCTGGTCGATTTGATATTTTATCAATACCTTACCATTTGTTACCACAGGCTTCTTGTTTTCATCTACGGCAACCCATACCTTGTTGCCATTGAAAACCATTCGTTTCCAGTTTGAATTATCTTCATTCATGATCATGCTATTTGTACAAATGATAATTTCGGCTTATTTTTCTGAATTCATCAAGATCCTTTTCCCATAATTCAGCCATTTCATCGATATTTTCCATCACTTCAATCTGCTCACGAATTTTTTTATTCCCAAGAATAAGGTCAATGGGAAGTTTTTTGAACTCATATTCATAGGGGGGTGATTTCCATTCAAATGCTTCGCTGTGATGATAGATAACGGCCTGGAGCAGCTTCAGTGAGGTCGAATAGGGTGCATAATCATCCCGGTTTGTAATATGAATCTGGAACCCCCTGCATAAGCGCCCCGTGAATTTGCTGGAGGTGGGTTCAAAACCGGCAGGCCTTAAAAATACACCGGGCAGTTTGTTGCCGCCAAGAAAAGAGATAATTTTTTCAATATCAACAAATGGCGCACCAAAAAGTTCAAAGGGTTGAGTCGTGCCGCGTCCTTCAGAAACATTGGTTCCTTCCCATATTACCTGACCCGGGTAAACCATAGCGGATTCAGGCGTTGGAAGATTTGGGGAGGGGGCTATCCATGGAAGTCCGGTATCGCTGAAATACATCGCCCTGTTCCAGTTTTTCATTGGTATTACTTCAAGATCGCAGCCGATATTAAAATGATCGTTGAATAAAAGGGATAGTTCCCCGATTGTAAGTCCGTGACGCATCGGGATGGGGTACCTCCCAACAAATGACGTATAATCGGGAGACAGGCAGTTTCCTTCAATTTTTGTTCCGCCCACAGGATTGGGACGATCAAGGACAATAACTTTTTTTCCGAAAATTCTGGCTGCCTCAAGTATATATGACATTGTATAAATAAACGTGTATACACGGGTGCCCACATCCTGGAGGTCAACAATCAGGATGTCTATGGGATCAACCATATCTTTTGTGGGAATACGGGTTTCACCGTAAAGACTGAAAACAGGGATGTTTAAAACCGGATCAAATAAATTACCTGATTCTATCATATTATCCTGTTTTTCAGAAAAAAAACCATGCTGGGGGGAGTAAAGAGCTGTCAGTTGGCCGGGAAAATGAGAGTTAAGCAACATCCGGGAATGATTCAGCCGGCTGTCAACAGATGACGGGTTGCACAACAGACCTAACCGATGTTTCGAGATTGAAGCAGGCGGGGTATTAATTAAGCGTTCGATTCCTGTCTGAACGTGCGTCATAGATTTTTATTTTCCTCCATGCATAGGAACTGACAAATAAATTTCAGATTAATTAGCATATCAGTTTAAAAAAATAAATGATTTAAAAACGTTGACAAAAAAATGAATTGAAAATAGTTAGTTTTACAAATTGACCTGATTAATATGAGAGGATAAGAGTCGGCATTATGAAAATATCCGTTCCTGAGTATATTTTGTCTATCAATCCATACAAGCCGGGAAAGCCTTTGGATGAGCTTGAAAGGGAATACGGTATTAAGGATTCCATCAAACTGGCTTCTAATGAAAATCCGCTGGGCCCATCGCCAATGGCAATAGAAGCGATTCGAAATACACTTGGAAAACTGAATCGCTATCCGGACGGAAGCGGGTATTATCTTGTAAGGAAATTGTCAGAGAAAATCGGTGTGGGACCTGGAAATGTGGTTCTGGGGAATGGTTCGGATGAAATTATCAGTATGCTTACCCAGGCGCTTCTTGTTGAAGGCGATGAGGCAATAATGCCGGTTCCCTCATTTCTCATGTATGACATACTGGTCAAAACAGCCGGTGCCGTTTCGGTGTCTGTCCCCCTGAAATCACTTTCAATAGACCTTGAGGCAATGAAGGACAAAATTACCCCGAAGACAAAGATTGTATTTATAACAAATCCCAATAATCCTACAGGTACGGTAATTTCCCGGAAACAGTTTGACCGGTTTCTTAAAAATATTCCACCTGAGATTGTTGTGGTGATTGACGAAGCATATATTGAGTTTGTACGGAGTCAGGATTGTCTGAACAGCCTTGAGTATTTGTATTCCGGTAAAAATGTTGTCATACTTCGAACATTCTCTAAAGCTTATGGACTTGCAGGAATGCGTATAGGTTACGGGATCATGCCTGAAGAAATCGCAGAACTCCTGAACAGGACAAGGCTTCCGTTTAATACCAGCTCACTTGCACAGGTCGCAGCATCTGCGGCACTTGACGATAATGTGTTTCTGGAAAAAACTATCAGCCTCATTCACAACGGTCTTGATTTTCTTTATGCATCCCTGGACAGGCTGAATGTAAAATATTATCCAGGCCAGGCAAATTTTTTTCTGATAGATGTTGAAAAAAGTGCTGATGACGTTTTTAAGGAAATGTTGAAGCAGGGTGTAATTGTGCGCTCCATGGCATCCTACTGCTTTCCGGAATATATTCGAATCAATGTTGGATTGCATGAAGAAAATATTCGATTTTTAAAGGCGCTTGAGAGGGTGATTTTGTGAAAAAGATCCTCATAACAATTGACGGTCCGGCCGGTGCCGGCAAGACTACGGTGAGCCGGGGTCTTGCAGATCGTCTTGGTTATAAATATATTGATACCGGTGCTTTGTACAGAGGAGTAGCACTGGAAGCTATAGCCAGAGGGGTAAATTATGAAGATGACGAAGGCCTCGGGAAAATGTGCAGTGCATTGAATATTCGTCTTATATTAAACGCAAAGGGATTACGGCTGTTATCAGGTGAAAATGATATCACCGAACATATCCGGACGCCTGAAATTTCCATGATGGCTTCAGCTGTTTCGGCAAGACCTGTTGTTCGACAATATCTGCTGGGCCTTCAGCAGGAATTAGGCCGGGATAAAGAGGCTGTTTTTGAAGGCCGGGATATGGGTACCGTTGTGTTTCCCAAGGCAGATGCCAAATTTTTTCTTAATGCGCTACTTGAGAAAAGAGCTTTAAGGCGCTATAAAGAAATGAGTTTTAAACCATCCCAGTCACTTGATAAAGTCGAACAGGATTTGAAAAAAAGGGATGAAAATGACATTTCCAGGGATATTGCCCCATTGAAACCTGCTGAAGATGCTGTAATAATTGATTCCACAGAATGTACGGTTGACGAAGTTATTGATCAGATGCTCTTGCATATAAAACGTGTGAGCTGACACGTTTTTATTATTCTATTAAAACAACCATCGACTTTTCGACAGATAGAGAGTTGCTTATGAACCGGAAAAACTGGATGGTACATCCTGTCCTGATTTTTATTTTCTCCATTATTGCGTTGGCAATGTCCCTTTTCCTCTACATCTACTGGTATATGGAAGTGAGCACCGGGCTTGAGGGTGTTGTAAAAAAATTTGATCTTGACCGGGGGCAGTTTTTAGAATCACAGACCTGGGTTGTCATAATGGTCCTTTCCATACTTGTGGGAATAATTCTTATCGGTCTGTTTATTATATTTGTTTATCATATTAAAACACTCAGGCTTTACAGGCTGCAGCATAATTTTATCAACAGTTTTACCCACGAACTGAAAACTCCTGTTACTTCCATGAAGCTTTATCTGGAAACGTTTATAAAACACGAACTGTCCAGGGAGGATCAACTGAAATATATCGATTACATGATAACTGATGTGGACAGACTTTCAGTGGATATCAACAGCATACTCAACCTGGCGAAGATTGAAAGTCGAAATTATTCAGGCGACTTCATGACTTTAGACCTTGTCCATATTATTCAACGGTTTTGTAAAAAAAACCGTCATCTGTTTCGAAATTTCAGTATAAATATTTCAAATCCATCAAACCGTTCGTATCTATACAGAATTGATTTGCAGTTGTTTGAAATGCTGTTAATGAATCTGTTAACCAACGCGGTTAAGTATAATAAAACCGAAACACCTGAGATGGACATTTCGTTTACACCGGATAACAATAAATTGCATGTCTGTTTTAAAGATAATGGTATTGGAATAAATAAAACGGAAATTAATAAAATTTTCAAAAAGTTTTATCAGGTTGGAGAATCGGATGATATGACGGCCAAAGGATGCGGTCTCGGCCTCTATCTGGTGGACAATATCGTGCGTATCCATAACTGGAAAATAAAGGTTAAAAGCAACGGGGATGGAATGGGCTCTGAGTTTATCCTGATTCTGCCTTTAGAATCTTAAATTATTAACAGGAAATATAATGGTAAATCCTAAAAAAATGAGAGTGCTTCTCATTGAAGATGAACAGCATATAGCCGAAGGGTTGAAACTCAACCTTAAACTTCAGGGATATGAGGTTGATATTGCTGCAAACGGATTTATAGGGATTCAGAAATGGAAAGAGTGGCAGCCGGATCTGATTGTTCTGGATATTATGTTACCGGGTATTGACGGGCTGTCTGTACTCCAGAATATCCGCCTGGAGGATGAACGAATTCCAATTCTGATTCTTTCCGCACGCACTGCCTCTGATGACAAGATAAAGGGCCTTGCGTTTGGCGTGGATGATTATCTGACCAAACCCTTTAACCTTGAAGAGTTCCTGCTGCGGGTGGAGCGGCTTTTAACCAAAGTCTCATGGTATGAGAATGGTGTGAATGGAGGGCAACCTTCTGCGGCAGATACATATTCATTCGGCGGTAATGATATCAACTTTTTAATGGCGACAGCGGATTGCCGCCATGGCAGTATAAATCTGACTGAGCAGGAAGTTAAACTTTTAAAGCTGTTTATTGCAAACCGCGGCAAACCAATTTCAAGAAAGAAGCTTCTTGAAATTGGCTGGGGGTATACCAGGGGAACAACAACAAGGACGGTTGACAATTTTATTGTAAGATTCAGAAAATATTTTGAAGCTGATCCCAAAAAACCTGTTTATTTTAAAAGTCGAAGGTCGGTTGGGTATATTTTTGATCATGAGTGATTTAATTCAAAGAAGCCATTAAATCTTCAGTCTTAAACTTTTAACATCTTGTGGAAAATCTTGACAAAATAACTATTTGAAAGTATTATTGAATTTAAATTACAGTTAGTTGATAAAATTCATCGGGAACATTAAGGAGTATTTTAAAATGGCACTTACAAAAGCGCAGGTTATTGATTCGGTTCAGCAGCAAATCGGTTTTTCCAGGAATATGTGTACGGAAACAGTTGAGACGTTATTAGATATTATAAAACGAACGCTGCAAAATGGTGATGATGTTCTGATCAGTGGATTTGGAAAGTTCTGTGTAAAAAACAAATCCCAGCGAAAAGGACGAAATCCTGCAACTGGTGAGGATATGATGCTTGAAAAAAGAAGAGTGGTGACGTTTAAGTGTTCTTCCGTACTCAGGGACAGGGTTTCCGGACAGTCGGATTAAAACTATCTCTTTCTATCGGTATCAGGGTTGTTGAAAAAATAAATTAGCCCAATTTTACATTACAACTTCAGATTATCTCCGCACAATTTTCAATTCCACAATTGTGGCTCCCCAGCCTCCAGCTTCAGGTGGTGCGTTTTTATATGAGCTGACCCGTGAATCTTTTTGTAAAATGGATGTTACCCGTTTTTTAAGTTTGCCATGACCTTTTCCGTGGATGATTCTTACTGAGTAAATACCCTCCTCAATACAGGCGGACAGATATTCGAAAAGCAGATCCGATATATCTGCGGGGCGAAATGTGTGCAGATCCAATTCGTCTTCAATTGGTATTTTTACCGGTTTCAATGAATATTCCTTTCATTATTGAAAAATTATGATTGACTATTGAAGATATAATGAATTCTGTCAATTTAAAAATAGAAGACATGGACGCAAAAAGTAAAGATATACTTGACTCTTTTTCCTCGAATTTATTATATATGCTTCTATCAAACGGTCTTTACACTTTATATCCAACAATAATTTAAAATTAGAGGTATCAATTATGTTCAAAAGATATTCTATAAGTTTGTTTGTTACACTGGTTGTTGTATTCGTATGTTGTATTTTCTTTTTTTCATGCAGTGATTCCAAAAAGACGGAAGCTGAAAAAAAGAAGGCAGAGCCAATTATATTCGGTGTGGCAGGCGCTCACAGCGGTGATCTGGCATCGTACGGGATTCCGACTGTACGGGCTGTGGAGCTTATAATAAAGGACAAAAACAGCAGGGGCGGAATAAACGGAAAACAGATCAGGCTTATTGTTGAAGATGATGTGTGCAAACCTGAAGTGGCAACCAATACAGCAACAAAACTTGTAACAGACGGAGCAGATGTTATTGTGGGCCATATCTGCAGCGGTGCAACCAGAGCTGCCATTGGAATATACAGGGAAGCAAAAATAATTGTCATGTCACCATCAGCAACAAATCCGGCACTGACCCAGAGCGGCAATTATCCTAACTTTTTTCGAACGATTGCACCGGATGATGCACAGGCAAAACTGGAAGTTGATTTTGCCTTAAATGTTTTGAAATTTAGAAAGTTTGCTGTTCTTCATGACAAAGGAGATTATGGTAAGGGGTTTGCCGAGTTTGCAAAAAAATTCCTTGAAGAATCAGGAAAAGCAGAGGTGCTCCTGTATGAGGGAATTACACCCGGTGCTGTTGATTATTCCGCTGTTGTGCAGAAGATAAAACGGTCTGCTGCTGAAGCTGTAATTTACGGGGGCTACCATCCGGAGGCGTCAAAGATTGTAACCCAGATGCGAAAGAAGAGAATGGAAACGGTTTTTATTTCTGATGACGGTGTAAAAGATGACACCTTTATAAAAGTCGCCGGGAAATATGCTGAAGGTGTTTATGCCACAGGACCTATGGATACCACAAAGAATCCCCTGGCCATTTCAGCTATTGAGGCGCATAAAAAAGTATATAATGAAGACCCGGGCGCCTTTTTTCTCAATGCCTGTTCCGCAACGCTTGCCCTGCTGAATGCCATCGAAAAAGCCGGTTCAACCGATTACGATGCCGTATCAAAGGCGTTAAGAACCGAAAATGTTGATACGCCTATTGGAAAAATCCGTTTTAACAACCGCGGTGATGCCATCGGTATCGGTTTTTCCATGTACCAGGTTCAAAATGGTGTGTATGTTGAGCTAAAATAGAAATTGATTGAAAATTTATGGAATATTTCTTTGAGATTTTACTGGGAGGACTGACACGCGGTAGTATATATGCTTTAATTGCCCTTGGCTATACCATGGTTTACGGAATTATCGGGCTTATTAATTTCGCACATGGAGAAGTTTATATGATAGGGGCGTTTACCGCTCTTATCGCTGCAAGCGTTTTGACCCTTATGGGGTGGAATCAGGTTGCCATAATCGTGATCGCTTCTGTGGTGGCAGTAATTTATTCATCCTGTTATGGATTTACAATTGAAAAACTGGCTTATAAGCCATTGCGCCGGGCACCGCGCCTTTCAGCGCTGATCAGTGCAATCGGCATGTCTCTTTTTCTTCAAAATTATGTGCTTCTTGCACAAACATCAAATTTTCTCCCCTTTCCGAATCTTATCCCGGAGTTTGAATTCTTAAAACCTTACCAGCATATGATCAGTTCCTCTGAAATTGTCATCATTGGTACGACGGCTGTTGTCATGGTTCTTCTTGGTATCATGATAAAATGTACAAAAATCGGAAAAGCAATGCGGGCAACGGCCCAGGACAGGGATATGGCCATGCTTGTGGGTATTGATGTGAACAGGGTTATTTCAGTTACATTTGTCGTGGGTTCCGCTACTGCCGCCCTGGGAGGTGTTCTTGTTGCATCCCATGTGGGGCAGATAAATTTTTATATGGGCTTTATCGTAGGTATTAAGGCGTTTGTGGCTGCCGTATTAGGCGGCATCGGGAGTATCCCGGGCGCAGTTCTCGGCGGTCTTGTGCTCGGCTGGACAGAAAGTTTTTTTACCGGATATGTTTCAAGTGATTATGAGGATGTATTTGCTTTTCTGTTTCTTGTTTTTATTTTGATTTTCAGACCGGCCGGGATTTTAGGGCGGTCTGAGACGGAAAAAGTGTGATAGGCATTAAAGCCTGAAAATATTATGACGAATTTAAAGGAAATTCAAAGATCATTGCTGGTTTCCCTGTGGTTTATGTTTTTGACCTTTCCCATTATGGTGATCCGTGTCAATCCTTTGGAAAAAGTAGTGATATGGCGCTGGTATAATATGCTTTATGTGGGAATTGGAAGTTTTCTACTTTCATTTGTATGGCGGTATTTCATCAGGCAAAAGGAACTGGGGAAGAAAAAAAATGAAACCGATGGGCAGAAGTCATTTTCTTTAAGCAGGAGAGCAGTGGATGATCCCAGGGCTTATATCCCCCTGTTAAGTGCTGTTGCCTGTTTTACTATAGCTTTTCCTTTTATCTTTTCCATGTATCAGACAAATATCATGATCACTGTACTGATATATGTGATGCTGGGGCTTGGTCTGAATATTGTTGTGGGCCTTGCCGGGTTGCTGGATCTGGGGTATGTGGCGTTTTATGCGGTGGGTGCCTATACATATGCACTTTTAAATTTTCACTACGGACTGGGGTTTTGGACGGTGTTGCCCATCGGTGCCGCTCTTGGCGCTTTGTTCGGAATCCTTCTGGGATTTCCGGTGCTTCGACTGCGTGGGGATTATCTGGCCATAGTAACCCTGGGGTTCGGGGAGATCATCCGTCTTATTCTTGAAAACTGGAATGAATTTTCCCAGGGACCCAGTGGAATAGCCAATATTTCAAAACCCGGGTTTTTCGGCATCCATCTGTCGCTTCAGAATTCAACCATATATATCTATTTTATCATGGTAGGCCTGACCCTGTTTACGATTCTTGTTGTTAACAGGCTGCAGAATTCACGAATCGGCAGGGCATGGATCGCATTGAGAGAAGATGAGGTTGCCTGCCAGGCAATGGGAATTGATAAACGAAAAACCAAACTCACGGCATTTGCACTGGGAGCCACCTGGGCAGGTATGGCAGGTGTTGTTTTTGCAGCCAAAACAACATTTATCAATCCAGCCAGTTTTACCATATTGGAATCCATCGTAATTCTCTGTATAGTCGTACTGGGTGGAATGGGTTCCATCACAGGTGTTATAGCAGGGGCACTTGTGCTGATACTGCTGCCTGAATATCTCAGGGCATTTTCCGAATACCGGCTGCTGATTTTTGGCACCATGCTTGTGATTATGATGGTTTTCCGTCCAGGTGGAATTATCGAAAATGTGAGAAGAACGTATGAGTTCGAATTAAAGGAAGGAAAGGAATTGAAGAATGAAGATTGATGGTTGAAGAATTGTTGAATCGCTTTGCTCAATTTTCAATCTATAAATCTTCATTTAATAATGTAATGGGCACCATACTTGAAGTAAAAAATCTGGCAATGGATTTCGGGGGTCTTCGGGCGCTGGACAATCTTGATCTGGATGTAAAAAATGGGGAGATCGTTGCCTTGATCGGTCCAAACGGTTCAGGGAAGACAACGTTTTTTAATTGCGTTACAGGCATATATACTCCAACAGAAGGGGATATCCGTGATTCTCAACACGGGAAAAACAGGCGGCTTTCAAGTATCAACGGATTAAGGCCAAACCTGGTTACGAAAAAAGGACTGGCAAGAACATTTCAGAATATACGCCTGTTTTCCAATATGTCTGTTCTTGAAAATGTTATGATTGGCCGTCATTGCCGGACCCGGTCAGGTATTGCCGGTGCAGTTTTCAGGAACCGGGCAACAAAAGAGGAAGAACAGAAAATTGTTGATGACAGCTATGAGGTTCTGAAAAAAATCGGTCTTGCCGATTATGTTAATGAGCTGGCCGTGAATCTTCCATATGGCGCCCAGCGACGGCTTGAGATTGCCCGGGCAATGGCAACGGAACCTTTTATGCTGCTTCTTGATGAACCGGCGGCAGGTATGAATATTCGGGAAACAAAAGAACTTGATGAGCTGATTCTAAGAATTCGTGAAAATGAAGGCATATCCATCCTTATGATCGAACATGACATGAAGCTGGTCATGAGCCTTTCTGACAGAATTTATGTGATGGACTATGGCAGGAAGATTGCTGATGGGACACCTGAACAGATAAAAAATGATCCGGTTGTCATAAAGGCATATCTCGGAAAGGAACCGGATGCTTAAAATAGTTGGCCTGAATTCCTATTATGGAAATATCCATGTGTTAAAAGATGTAAACATAGACATTTCTGAAGGTGAGATTATAACTCTTATCGGCGCTAACGGTGCAGGCAAAACCACAACGCTCATGTCCATATCAGGACTGGTTCCGCCCCGGTCAGGGGAAATATATTTTGAGGGGAAGCCCATTCAGGGTATGGTACCCGACAAAATTGTTTCCCTGGGAATATGCCAGGTACCTGAGGGACGCAGAATTTTTCCATACCTCACTGTTACGGAAAACCTGGATATGGGTGCTTTTTTAAGAAAAGACAAACGTGTTGTAAAAAATGATATGGAACATATTTTCGATCTGTTTCCGCTTCTTGCTGAAAGAAGGCGTCAGGCCGGCGGTACACTCAGCGGCGGGGAGCAGCAGATGCTTGCCATTTCCAGGGCACTGATGGCAAGACCCAGATTACTCTTTCTTGACGAACCTTCCCTGGGACTTGCGCCTCTTGTTATAAAACAGATTTTTGAAATTATTACGAAGATAAACAAAGAGAGCAACACGACCATATTTCTTGTGGAACAGAATGCAAACCTTGCATTAAAAACAGCACACAGGGGATATGTAATGGAAAACGGCAGGATTACGCTCAGTGATTCCGCGGAGAATCTTTTTTCAAATGAGGCTGTAAAAAAGGCATACCTGGGACTTTAGGGAATGGTTCTATATTTTATTCACCAGGCATGTTTTTTATTTCTTATTTATTCCAGCGAACGCCCCGTGTAACCGGCTGGTAAAAGCTGCAAGCGAAGCGGCGCAGCTTTTACCAGCCCATGTTGATGCGGTTGTTATGCCGCGATTTTTTTTGAAAAATATGTTTTTACAAGAAGATCATAAAAAATCACTACACCGCCCAATATCATTAAACCGTCAGGCAGGATTCTAAACCACATCCAACCCTGCAAACCTTGCAGGGCTTCACGGGTACGGGCGTAATAGTAGCCCAGTTCACTTGCTATTTTCGCCTGTTGTAAGCCTATAATCAATGTCGGCAAGGCAAATAGCAGCACGCCAATTGTCAATGCCCAGAAACCAAATTTACTGATTTTTTCATTCCATACATAGTTGTTGGCAAGGGCGTTGGATCTCGAAGCCAGATAAAGAAATGCAATAGAGATATAGCCAAATGCCCCAAGCAATGCAATATGTCCATGGGGCATGATCAGATAAGTTCCATGGGAATAATAACTTATTGTAGGAGTATTGATAACCATTCCAAAAAATCCTGCTCCTATCCAGTTAAGAAAAGCCGAGCCCGCAAGCCACATAAAAGGTGTTCCAAACATAAAATCTTCACCTGAATGCACTTTTTCGCGTTGATTTTTCATTGCTTCAACCATCAGCAGAGCCAATGGCAACGGTTCAAGAGCTGAAAAGATACCCCCGATGGCAATCCAGTATTCATCAAGACCCTGCCACCAGTAGTGATGTCCCACTCCAAGTGTTCCACTTAGCATAATCAGAAATAATTCAAAAAACATTACTTTTACAGCAACCTTGTGAGTGATAAGTCCCAGAGTAACAGTAAAAAATGCAATTACACCTACAGCAAACAACTCAAAGGTCAACTCTACCCAGAGATGAATAACCCACCATCTATAGTAATCATCTAATGTAAAGTTAGGCATAATTTTATGTACAGGCATCATGCCGGCTATATATAGTGTTGCAATAGCAAATGACGACCAGATAATTGTGCCAACAAGCGGGTTGTTTGTGGCGGATTTTCGAATAAGGGAAACAATAAGCAGAAACCAGAAAACAAGGGCAATAACAATTCCAAAATCCCAGACCCTGCCAAGATTCAACAATTCACGTCCCTCGTTGCCAAACCAGAACCAGAGATCGCGCATATTGCCTGTAGCACCAAGGTATAAACCTATGACTGAACCAAGTCCTACAATAACCAGTGCTAGCCAAAGAATATCAACAAGCCATGGGAATTTATGGTCTTTATTGGCAATCCAGGGGGCGATCATTAATCCACCCACAAGCCAGCCTATTGCGACCCATAATATTGCAATCTGTGTATGCAAAGATCGGATAACATTAAACGGCAATATTTTCTGGGATATAATAAAGTCCGCAGTCGGATCAGCATACAAGTGAGCTAAATAGCCGCCAAGTAACAACTGTAGAAGAAAGAAACCGGAAACAATTGGGATATATTTAAGTAATTTCTTTTGCGATTTAAAAAGCGAAGTAACCTGCAAAGGAGTTTCCAGTTTTTCATCAGGATCTTTTTTAAAAAGATATTCGTAGGCAAGATAAATAATAAGAATGGTTAATGTCCATAGAATTAAAAATTCCCATAATGATACAATATGACTATTCCATCCGGTATCCTGATCTATCAGTGGCTCAGGTGGCCAGTTATTAGACCATGTTCGATCAGTGCCAGGGCGCAGGCTTGATGCAACTAATTGTGACCAGTCCACAAAAGCCGCAATTTTAACAGCCTCTTCAACTCTTATTACACCACCCGGAAAAGCTCGTTCTTTATCTCCTTTTACAAGCAGGTCAACCAGATATCGCACATTGTTTTTGTAAGCCTGTGCAGATGCTTCTGTATAAGTTACCCGATCTTCTTTAAGACTGGTTTGTTTTTTAATATCTCGTTTAACACGTGCTTTTACACCGCCTGTTTCAATATCAGACAGTTCGTTAACAGATTTATTGTAAAGCTTTTTGGCATAAAAATCATATAAATATTCTGCTCGCTTATGTAAAAAATCGGTTGAAAAATCGGGACCCATATAAGCTCCCATGCCAAGCATTGTTCCCCAGTCCATCAGGTCAAATTCTTGAAAATACCCCTTGCCTTCCACAACATCATCAAACGTATAAAGTATTTCACCTGATTGTGAAATTGTCTTTTGGGCAATTGGGGGGATCTCTTTTTGCAAAGTTGCGGTATAATAGATCAGCATAGTGACCATAAAAATACTGATTAACCAAAAAGAAGCGTATAACCCTTTTCTACTCATAAATTTATCTAAAAGCGTTTCTTTCATTTTTCCTTCTCCTTTTTGTTTTGGTTTTTGATAACATGCCTTTTCCGTTTATCGGTAAATGACCACCAGGGGAGAGGTTCTCCACCCTCCATAAAATGAACAGCCGATATAAACACATCAATAACACACGGATCATGACTGTGTCCTGATTTCGCGCATAGCTCTTCGTACAGGTCAAACGGATCTTCACCAATTAACTTCTTTGGATGGTCAATGCCAACCAATCGGAGATTGTCTGCCATAGCTTTTCCAATATTAGGAAGCCCATCAAGTCGTGATACTTTTTCTCTGTCAGGATTTTTCATTGTTCAGCATCGTGTTTTTTGCTCAAGGATGAGATTTCCCGGGTCGGAAGCCAGACGAGCTTAATGCGGTCTGCCGGTGTGCCGGGAATGAAGTCGTCGTTTCTAATGTCCGTCATTTTGTGTATTGCTGTGTGATTTCTGTTTATGAGTCACAAGTATCATTATTACAGTTGAACATCAACTATATAGTTGCTCCGAACGTAAAACTCACAGGCGCCCGCTGTTTGGCGTTCTGTGCAGTGCAATTGATGGTAGAATTTTTAAACCGCAGTGTTCCTCAATGGGCTGAAAATCCTTATCATTGTGTAGAAGTTGCACATCATTTTCAATTGCGGTTGAAGCAATCATGCAGTCTAACGGTTTTCGGATAGTTATACCTTTTTTACGTAATTTACGATAAATCTCTGCAGATCGTAAAAAAACGGTGTATGGCATTGGAAGCAAAACTAAAGTATTGAACAAGTCTCTTGTTTTTCTAAATTCAGTGTCTTTTCGAATGCCTTGAAGTACCTCAGTCAGGATAATTCCACAGGTGCATATGTCTTCTCTATGCTTAATAAGATCCTCCAACATTCCCACATGTGGTAACGATCGCCCTGTAAAAAAATCGATCCATACTGTTGTATCGACGAGGACTATCATATATCACGCACTTGCCGCCAATCCTTAAGATTGCCCTCCCACTTAATTTTACCTTTGAGTTCAAGAATTTTAGTTTGAGATTCATGGCGGTATAACTCACGCAATGCATGATCAATCAAGGCTCTGCGAGTTTTTATTCCGGTTGCTTTTAAGCAGTTTTCCACAAGTTTGTCATCAAGAACAATATTTGTACG
>JAUXDD010000241.1 GCA_030618465.1 Desulfobacteraceae bacterium | reverse complement strand
AGGGGGTTGCTTGCAGCACAGGGAACCCTTGTCATGAGCGTTTTTTCCGGACCTGCTGAAACTGAGCTGATGAAAGATGTGGACATGCCAAAAGTACCGCCGTCACAGATTGCGGATGCGGTGCTGGATGCGGTTGTCAACGGCATTGAAGATGTTTACCCGGATGATTATTCCGTCTGGCTTCGTGACAGCATGGCTGCTGATCCCAAAGGTACGGAGAAGCAGGCGGGGATGTATGTTTAGGTCGGTCAGCCTGTTGAGCTGTTATACTGTTGTCCGGTTTGCTGGATTTTACATTCACGACCGGATACAGAAAGGGTTTTTGATTCAGGGGCGATTCTTCCGCACGCCTTAGCTAATTTTATATTTGCATTTTCAATACGGCATGGGCGTTATAAACATGATCAAATAATATATTGAAATCATCTTCCAATATATTACCCAGAAAAATATTCTCCTCTTTTTCCGGGTGTATTGTAAAAACGTCACCTTGAGAATTGATAAAAAAATATGGCGAGTGGGCTATATCTTTTGATATTATAACAATTTTCAGTCTGTCTTTAAAACAGTTGTCCAGTTGATCTTGTATGCCTGCATAGGCATCATCTGATATTTCAAAACATGCACGGTTTGTTTTCCCTCGTCCAAGAGCTCTGAATTGAAAAATAATCCAGCAGGTTATATTATATTCACATAACAAATTTCCGATATTGATAATATCATCCTTGTTTGAGTCACACAAAAGTGTTCTGACGGCAATCTTTGACCCGGACAGGTTCCGGTTTCTTAAAATGTTTATTGTATGATCAAAATGGTTTGCCGGCCTTGAAACAATTGTCTGGATTTTCTGTGTACTGCCATCCAGGCAGATTCCCAGCACATCAACATAACTACCGATGCTGTTTAGATATTCCTCTGTGAGCAATAAACCATTTGTATGAAGATGGGTTTCAATATTTTTGCTTTTTGCGTAAGCCAGAACGTCCCATATCCCGGGATATAAAAGGGGTTCTCCACCTGTAAATTTAATCACATTAATTTTTTTTTTACTTAATATATCAATGACTGCCCTGGCCTTAGCAATCTTTAAATGTCCTTTCCCAGGTTCACAAAGACAAAATTTACAATCCTCATTACACTCTTCTGAAATGAGCCAGTTCACGACATGAAATTGATCGATATTGTTGATAAATTTTTGTGGTGTTCGAATAAGCATATTTAAGACAACATCCCTGAATTCTTAAATTCGTATTTTATTCATTAATCGTTGAAAAATAAAGGGGATTGTTGAATTTAACAACAACCCCCCTTTTTAAACAAACAGGTTTAAAACTAAATTTTAAAGGCCAAGAGATTCAGCAAGAAGCACTGTAATATCGGTTGACTTCTTATCACTCCTGGTTGATTTAATTGCCTTGGAAATGCTCCAGTCACAGAACGAACATGAAGTCACAATTGTATCTGCGCCGACAGCATCAGCATCCTCTAATCTTCTTGTAGCGGAATTTAACGCCAGGTCAGGTGTTTCAACCGGATTTCTTCCACAGCACCATGTGTACATGCCGTTTCCTTCCATTTCAACAAATTCAACGCCCGGAATACTGTTGATGATTTTGCGGGGCTCAGGAACATTTGTACCTTCAGAAACATCATTACGTGTCATGTTGCAGGGATCCTGCATGGTCAATTTGCCTGAAATGCTTTTTTCAGGTTTGATTTTGCCTTCTTCAATCAATTCTGCAAAAAGTGCTGTCGAATGGACAACTTCAAATCCAAGATCACCGGCAACTTCCGGATACCTGTTTTTAAGAACACTGTAACAGCAGGCACAGGATGTAACAACTTTTTTGGCGCCTGCTTTTTTGATAGCGTTAATATTATGTTTTACAACTGCTTCGAAATCATCGTACTGACCGGAATTTACAAGCGGATTGCCGCAGCATTTTTCATCATCACCGATGATGGCAAAGTCAACACCTGCTTTTTGAAGAATTTTTGCTGTTGACTGCGCGATTTCTTTTTTCCTGTAGGATGCAACGCAGCCTGCAAAAAAAACGATATCCGCTTTTTCTTTGATATTCATACCTTCGGCCCACTTGGTTCGTTTGGACTTGTCGGCCGCGAACCCAAAGCGGTTTCCTGTTTCTTTGATAGCCTTTCCGATTTTTTTGTACGGCTCCGTCGGGCCTTTTCCCATTTTTACAATATCAGCCCTGAGGTCTCTGAATATTTCCGGTTGTGCCCGTTGCATGCAGCAGCCGGCCCGGGTCATTCTTTCAGGTGCGCATGCGCCGCACAGGGTGCATTCATAAAAAGATTCAACAAATTTATCAGACAATTCCATTTTACCGTCAAGAAGATTTTTAGCGACAAGTAGTCTTCCCTGGGCGGAGTAGGCCAGTCTTCTATATTTGTCATATGAGGGACAGATTCTGTCAGGAGTTGGTCCTGTGGGGCCAAAAGGGTTTTGAGGTCCTCTCTGGCAGCCAGCGCAGGTCTGACAGTTCCATATAAGTCTATGATGTTTTTCACTTAAATCAAATGCCATTTGAATACCTCCTTGTTAGTACTCTACTATGGGTGACATGCCGCGATGCATGATATGATTTGGATCAAGAGCCATTTTGACCTTCTTGTAAAAGCCAAGATATTCCGGGGTGATCCAGTGGGTTATATCCGGGTTCGGTCCGGGGAAGTCAGGTGTACAACCGAGTTTAGACCATGCTTCACGAAGATCTGTTGCAGCCTGAATAACAGTATCAAGCTCGGTTTCGTCATTATATACAAAGATCGGAAAAACATTGGCATAATGATTAACTATCCACCAGACCATGCCTCTTCTCAGGTTGTGTTTTATACCCACATCATTATAGGCATGCATGACTGCGGCTGTGGTACCGATTGGATGGAAACCGCCTACGCAGGTTGTTCTCATTGAAGGCTGCAATCTTGATGTCATACCTTCAACACCCCACCAGAAAGGAATCGCTTCAATTTCTCTGCAGGTTTTAATGCCTGATTTCGCCATGATTTCCTTGCCTTTTTTGATTCTGAAATCAACTTCTTCCTGATAGCCTTCAGAAAATTGATGTACTACCCATGGCGCGGTTTTTGGAAGCCCGCATATGTCTGCTATTTCATCATCATAAAGGTTTATGCCATAGCAGATTCTTGCTTCTTTAAGAATTCTAACACCTGCCTGCATATCTTCAGGAGTGTCAAAACCGTAGCCGACTATTCCCAGAGCTTCAGGTTTTCTGTACAGGCTCCAGGTAATTTTGGTCATTACTCCCATAGTGCCGAATGTGTTCAGGAAAAGTCCTGTAAGATCACATCCTGTTCCCTGGTAGCGGCAAAACTGCTGAGTAACACCCTTCATTGAACGGGAGCCTGTATTAACAATCTCACCTGTGGGAAGTACTACTTCCACACCAGCCAAAAAATCTGTTACACGACCATGAACACAGCTTCCGGCACCAACTCCGTTAAATGATGCCCATCCGGCTACCGATACGCCGCTGCCGAATTTTGGTTTTGGCGGAATCTTCCAGCCTCTCTTTTCAATATATGTAATAGCTTCATACACTGTTGTGCCCGCATCCATGGTAACAGTCATTGCATCTTCATCAATACCGTAAATTTTATGCATCCTGTTTATATCCATCACAATGCCGCCCTGCCTGGGAAGCGATGAACCTGTGGTTGTAGTACCACCGCCACGAAGCGTAACAGGTGTTTTCGTTGCATTGGCAAGTTTCATAACTTCAGAAACTTCCTCGGTGCATCCTGGTGTTACGATGTAATCCGCAAGTTTTGGACCGTCATAGCCCCAATCATTGGAATAGGAAATCAGATCAAATTCTTCATTGGAAACATTTGCCGGTCCAACGATTCCCTCCAGTTGTTTTAGTACGTTTTCACCCACGTTGTTCCTCCTTTCAAAGAATATATAAAAAACTTTTTAATAAGATCGAGGTAATTTTAAAACATGCTGCGCAATGGTCATCAGGGCCATCTCTTCCGTTATGGGTGCAATAGAGCCAAGACGCAGGTCACGCCAGTGCATTTCAACGCCGGCTTCATGGGTGTATCCATAACCGCCCATTGTCTGGATAGCCCGGTCAGCTGCAAATGAGGCTGCATGACATGCTGAGTATTTAGCCATAGCCGTTACGGTCCCGCATTTTGGAGACATCTTATCATAGAGCCATGCTGCCTGGTAAATCTTCAGCCTTGCACCTTCCAGTTCAATTTTTGCCTTTGCTAAGGGAAGCTGAATGGCCTGATGAGAACTGATGGGTTTATTGTCCCAGAGTTTTCTGCCATTTGCATATTTGATTGCTTTATTCAGACAGCACATTCCCGCGCCAACAGCTATTGCCCCGACAACAAAACGTTCGGGATTCAGAACATCAAACATGGGCATCAGGCATTTGCCTTCTTCACCAATGATGTTTTCTGCGGGTATCTTGTAATTATCCATGTATACAGCGCTTGT
>JAUXDD010000130.1 GCA_030618465.1 Desulfobacteraceae bacterium | reverse complement strand
TAACTCAACCTCTTTGGTTCTTTTGTATGTGACCACTGTCAACGGCATGATGCCGATGGCCAGAATGGAAAGGATGACCATGGTAACAGAGAGTTCAATCAGGGTAACCCCACGATTATTATTGAAATGACCTGTCACGAATTCATCCCCCCAATGCCCATTTCCTGCTGACCGGATGAATATCTTTTTCAAATTCCTTCCTGTCCTTATATTCATTACAGACTTCCCTGGCTGTTCCAAGGTCTTTAAATTTGCCCACAAAAACACGATAAAAGTTGCCCTTTCCCGGCACATGGGCATATACAACAAAACAGGGATATTTCAACCGGGTCAGTTCCTGAATTCTTACCTGTGCCAGGTTCATGTGGGGAAGAGAATTTACATGAATGCTGAAAGGGACAGTTTCCGGCCAGGAATTGTTTTCGCGGGTAATACCTGCTCCCGCATGATTCTTATTGTCGTTTTTATCTTCCGTGGGGTTATCATTTATGGGGTCTTTATTAATTGGGTCTGATTTGTTGTTTTCCATCTGGTCTTCAAGTACCGCGGGTGTCTCATCCCCTATGATCCGGGGTTGAGAAAAACTTTCTTCCGGATCTGGTTCCGGAGATTGAATATCCACTGTTGATGCCGCACTGAATTTTTTGACATATTCTTCATTTGGCTGATCAAGATATTGATTTTTTCTATCCATGTAACTTTCATAGGGCTCTTTTAAAGAGAACTTCTTTTCTTTTCCAGACCAGATATGCGTAACTGATGTTCCCGGGATAGTCTGACTTCGGGTAATAACAGGTGTTATTGACATCAGAATATCTGTATTTACATCATTTGTCCCTACACTTGTAAAAAGCCTGCCAAGCACAGGAATATCTCCCAGGAAGGGGATCTTTCGAACGGATTCTCTTTCTTCATCACTTATCAGGCCGCCAATTATGATGGCTTCACCGTCAAGCACGGTTAAAACACTTTTTGCCGTTCGTGTTTTAATAGCATATTGCGGGTCATCGACAGTCCCCACATTCGGCCCCAGCGCGCTGACTTCCAGACTAAGTTTCAGGGAAACCTCCCCGTGCATATTGATTGTAGGAACAGTATCCAGTTTTACACCAATATCCTGGTATTGATAATCATACGTTACGTCTCCTGTGGTATCCACACGCCGGTTTGTCCGCAGGGGGATACGTTCGCCAATATGAATCGTTGCCTTTTCACCATTATTTACCCTGACCTGCGGGCTTGCCAGGATCTTTGTCTCACCGTCCTGTTTTAAGAGGTGGAGTGAGGCTGTTGGCAGAGAAACCATAATTTCTTTAGTTGTAATATTTTTTAATGCGTAATACGACGCTGTGCCGACTAAAGTCGCATTATCATCTACACCGGATGTGCCTTCACCCATACCGACAGTTACCGATGCCGGATCAATTTCAAGGCCCAGCTGTTTTTCCTTTGTTCTGCTGACTTCAAGTATTTCAACATTCAGGAGGACTTCAGAAGGCGGCCTGTCGTTTGCCTCGATAATTTTTGACGCAACCTCAAGAACTTCTTTCTGCCCGCGAATGATAACGGCATTCAGGGTTTCATTGGCGATGATATCTTTGCTTTTAAGAATTTTGGAAAGAAGGCCGACAACTTTTTTTGCCTCAAGGTTGGCAAGATAAAATGTCCTGATTTGAAGATCCTGATACTCTTTTGCCTTGGCAGGCGTATCCGGATAGATGATCATGGTTTTGTCATTGACCACTTTTGCCGCCAGGCTGTTTGTACTGAGCAGTACTTTAATAAACCTGTCAAATGTCACGTCTGTCATAAAAAGGGTCACCCGGCTTTCCTTCATGTCCTTATCAAATATAAAATTGATACCTGACAGTTTTGCCAGAACTTCAAATACATTTATTATGGGCGTTTTTTTGAATTTGAAGGAAACAGGTTCCGTTGTTTTTATGTTTAACCGGAATTCCGGCTGGCGCTCCTCATATTTACTGAAATGTTCAAGTGCATCCCGTGCATCCTTATTTTCCGGATTGAGTTTAAGCGCTTTTATAAAGGAATCTCTGGCCTGGGTATAGTTTTTTACCCTCATGTTATCCCTGCCCTTTTTTACAAGATATTCAGATGCTTTCATATCTTTTGCTTTATCAAAAAGGGATTTTGCCTTAAGATTGGCCGGAATGAATTTAATGCTTAAGGAGAATTCCCGGATGGCTTCATCGTAGAATGCATCATCAAGCATTGCTTTTCCTATGGACATGTGTGAAATCGAAGCAGACAGTTTGGATCTTGCAAGCAGTGTTTTCAGTTCCGTGTCATTGGGATGTTTTTTCAGGGCATCCTGGAAGAAAATTACGCTTTTATCCCAATTGCCAGCGGCAATATACTGTTTTCCTTCATCAATATATTTAGAACTGCTGCTGATGCATCCTGAAAACAGTAAAACTGATGCTATGGCTATGCATATAGAAATGATTTTAATTCCTGAGCTGTTTTTTCCCATAGTCGCTCCTGTATATTTCAGGGTGTGAGTTTTCTCTGATACATGTTTAATCATAACTCACCAAGATCAATATGTATTTCTTCCTCGATGGTTTCAGCACTCAATGTCACGGCCTGGTTTGTAATTTTTTCAACCAGGTATTTACGGCCAAGTCTGTCTCCCTTTCGGACAACAAGGATATCTTTTCCTCGTTCAAAAAAAATAATTTTTTCGTCACCCTTTTTATAAGAACCAAATACTTTGAAACTTTTTAGTTCCTGATCTATACGGGCATGGGTCTGAATCTCAACAGATTCTGCAAGATGGGATTCCTGCTTGCGGGCTTTTTCTTTTCGTACTGTTTTTTGTTTGAAAAAGATATCTTTATGCATATTGCCCGAATGCCCGGGTGGATTCAGAAAGAGGTCCAGCATAATGTCGTGCTTTGCACTTGTCCCTTTAAGTCGGGTGTGCGCGCCGTTCTTTTTTATCTTCATGTGTGTCGGATTTCCGTTAAACGTCAGCCTGTCCACCCGTTCCTGTTTAAACGGATTTAGAATTCTGTAAATCAGTGTTATCGCAAATAGTATAACAAGAACTATCAGAATTGTTTTTTTACGTTTCATACAATTTCCTGAAATGGAAAATAAATTTTTATTTACAATATGTAGATAGACTCAACCGCATTTTTACATGTTTAGTGCCGTTTGACCGGCTCATGGAAAGGCCATCAATGCAAAAGATACTTCTCAGGTTCTGGATATCAGCCAGGAACGTTTTCAGTTTTGAGTAGTGCCCGTCAACTGAAAAAGAGGCCGAATATTTCCATAAATTGTAAACGTCCTCTCTATCCGGTTTGAATATCAATTTTTCTGCTGAAAGTCCGTGTTTATTTACAATATCTTTTATTTGTTTAACCTGATCAGCGATATTTTCCATGGCAGGAAGCCTGTCTCTGAATATAGTCAACGATTCTTTTATTTGATGGTATCTGACAGCTGAATCATTTTTTTTAGATAGTGAAACACTTTCTTTTCTTTTTGCTGAATAGAGATTCTGGAAATTTAATATATCTTTCTGTTGATTTTTTATTATTAATGTATAACCCGCAAGGTTAATAATCAGCAAAAAACAGCATGTGCCCCAGAAAAATCTGTATGGCGAACACGCATTTAACAATCGGTCAACGGTCATGGAAAACCCCTGTGTTAATATGTTTATAAATAAGATAGTCGCCCGTCATTTACCCATTATTCGCCCAGTATTTTTCCAAGATCACCATAACCATTTGATGTAAAAAATCTGTCAACCCGGAATGTACTTTCTATAGTGAACTGTATTTTGCCATTATCTTCTTTTGAATTATTCTTGATAAGACTGAGGCTCGTCAGGATATTATTTTGAAGCAGATCCCAGTCATTGAGTCGTGTTAAAAATAATGATATGGCGCCTGTGGAATCCGCTGACCCTTTTAGTGTAAGGTGTTTAAAATTTTCTGATGGGGAAAAATTTGTAAGAAGCATTTCGTCCGGAAGTCTGATCTCAAGCATATAAAGAAGTTGATTCCAGGGGAAAATATCACGTGCGATCAACCGGTTGACAAATAATGTTTTTTTGCTGGCGCTGGTAATTTTATTTTCCCCTGTTTTTTCCATTTTTTCATTCAGAATACGTTTTTCCCCAATCAGGCTGGATTCCAGCCGGCTTATTTTTTCGGTATAGTTGTTAATCTCTTTTTTATTATTGAAAAAAGAGTAGATATTGTGGCTGGAAATAATCAGAATAAAGGCAGCAAAACCAATAAGAGCTGAGTGGACATAACGTTTATCAAAATACTCAACGGTTGCCATGTTGATTTTTATTGGTTGCAAGTTCATACCCTCCAGTTACTGAACCAGACTTTGGGCAGCGCCGATTGCTGAAACAAAAGATGACATGCCATTTTCCATCTTAAACTTTTCGCCTCCCTTTATTATTGGTGCTTCATTACAGACTGAGATTTCCATATCACTTAAGTTTTCAAATACATCCCGGAGTTCCTGCTGCGATCCTGCCTGGCTCCCTATATACAGCTTTTCAATTTTGTTATCAGGATTGTTTTTCAGATAGTACCGGATAGTTCTGTCAACATTTTCAAGAAAAAGGGGGAGATTGGAAAGGCCGGTTTTCACACCATGGTAAAAGGTGATTTGACCGTTTTCGAAAACAAAAAAGGTCAGATAATTTTCAAAAATTCCCAAATATGCGGTTGCCCCTTCTGACGGAATCCCATTCACAAAAAAGTTGAATTGATTGATCCCCGCCGGCCTGATAACTCTCGCATCAATATTAATTTTTTTAAAAATCAGTTCATAATCCAATATGACATCTTTAATACCGATGGCGATAAACATATTTTTCCCGCCATCAGGGTGGTCCCCGGCTGGATGGAAAGAAATCTGAAAAAGGTTTGCAGGAAGATGGATATTTTTTTCTGTCCACCATGCAATCATTCGTTTCGTTTCAGCATGGGTTTCCGGCAGATCATCGAATTTTTGAATCGTAATTTTTATTATTTCGCTGGGCACAGAAAGCCCCACAGAAGACACCTTGTTGTCAAACGGTTCTAATGCTTCTTTCACAACATCAATAAACTGATTGTGATCCTGTATGTTTTTCTCTCTGTACGAAAGAAGAACTGTCTTTTCAGGCAGGGGAACACGGTTGCATCCGAGAAGGTGCCATTCATTATTGGCTGATTCAATCTGGACCGCATTAACCCAGGATGTGTTAATTTCAATACCTGTGAGTATTTTACGAAATCTGTATTTGGACATATGATTAATTTAAGTGATTAAGATGATTGTTCAATTGATATAACCATATTATATTCTTTTGGCTCACTATTGTCAAAGACTCGACCCATTGGGGCAGGGTATTCTTGCAAATACATACCCATCAATCATTTGATTCAATAAACGTTACCCGGTTGGCTTCCATTAAAGTGGTTTCTCCGTTAAGAACCTCCTGTATTGCCGCTTTCCTTAAATAAACAGTTCCTTTTTCAGCAGCCTTTTTCTTCAATACGGAAAAAGAAGGTTTTTCAATAAAAAGTGTTTTTATATCATCATCAAGTTCAATGATTTCCACAATTGCCTTTCTGCCTTTATAGCCGGTACCATTACAGGCGTCACATCCTTTTGCTTCATAAAAAATATGGTCCCGGTATTGATTGTATTCCAATCCTGATTCAATTATCATTTCTTTTGAAAGATTGGTTTTTTCTCTGCAGTCACAAAGCGTTCGAATCAGCCTCTGCGCAACGATGCAATTCAGTGCCGACATCAGGTTGTAAGGGTCGATACCCATGTGGACAAATCGATTTAGAACTTCAAAAGAACTGTTCGCATGAACTGTTGTAAAAACCAGATGCCCTGTCAGGGCTGACTGAAGCGCGATCTGGGCGGTTTCGGAATCTCGAATTTCACCCACAAGGATTTTATCCGGGTCATGCCGTAATATGGAACGAAGCCCCCTGGCAAAGGTCAATCCTTTTTTTTCATTGACAGGGATCTGCATAATCCCTTTCAACTGATATTCAACCGGATCTTCTATCGTAATAATTTTTACTTCCTTGCTGTTGACTTCGGCAAGCGTTCTGTAAAGGGTTGTTGTCTTACCGCTGCCCGTGGGACCGGTCATAAGAAACATACCATAAGGTGCACGAATCATTCGCTGAATTTTTTTGAGCTCTTTTCCCGGCAGGCCCATATCTTCCAGATGAAATTCTCCGGCTTTGGGCATCAGGCTTTCACTGTCGAGTATTCTGATGCTGACATTTTCACCCAGAATGGTAGGCAGCACGGACACCCTGAAGTCAATATAACGGTCGCTGATTTTAAGCTTGAACCTTCCATCCTGCGGGACTCTTTTTTCTGAAATATCAAGTTCGGACATGACTTTGATTCTGGATACAATCGAATTAATATGGCTGATGTCAATTGGCTCTGTCGCCTGGTAGAGCATACCGTCAATTCGATACCTGATTATTACACCGATGTCCGATGTTTCGATATGAATATCACTGGCCTGTTTATTAATGGCATCAAGAATTGTTGAATTTACAAGCCTGACAATCGGACTTTCTTCTGCTGACACTTTTTCAAAGCTGAGAATATCTTCCCCGTCATCACTTTCCTTTACCAGGGGAAGCCGCATGTCATCAGAAACAGATTCAAGAACGTTCTGAGATACCTCTATTTTTTTTAATAGCTCCCTGATTTTTTTTTCACTGGCAATGGCGATACGGATTTCCATGTCGATAAGCATTTCAAGTTCATCAACTGCATGAAAATGATTTTCAGGCTCAGACAGGGCGATTTTTAATATGTTTTCACTCTTTTCATAAGGGATGAGTTGATATTTTGACATAAGATCAAACGGAACAATCTTCAAAAGCTCAGGATCATCGATCTCTTTAAGCCTGACATACCTGTAATCAGACTGCATGGCAAGCACTTCAGCCAGCTTTTCGTCGTCAAGAAAACCCTCCTGAAGGCATATCTGACCAAAGCGCTGGTTTGTTATTTTCATTTTTGCCGCAACCACATCAATCTGTTTTTGCGTCAGGTATCCGGAAGTAAGGGCCCAGTCTCCCATTCTGATTTTTTTGTACGCTTTAACAGGACTCGCTGCTTTTTTTAAGTTGGTATTTTCAAAAATTTGTGTCTTGATATCCATTTTGTTTTTTTCCTGTCAAAATGCCCTGTGGACAATCCGGCATAAAGAATAAACATTTTGAATTACGAAACCGTTCCGGCCAGCTGGAAAATCGGCATATATAAAGCCAGTACAATAACACCGATTAAAAGTCCCATGAGTATCATTAAAGCCGGTTCAATGGCTGATGTCAGTACAGAAAGTTTTGTGTCAACTTCACTATCGTAGAAATCTGCAATCTCATTCAGTATCTCCTCAAGTGCGCCGCTGCCTTCTCCGGCCTGAACCATTCTCACGGCGAGTTTTGGGAATACATTCTCCATGGATAGTGAATCGGCAAAACCGCCGCCTTCGGTAAGGTGTTTAATAACAGTCTCAAGGCGTTGCTTTAAAAACAGATTGTTCAGTGCGCCCGAAGAGATGTGTACAGAATCAACAAGGGTTAAACCGCCACCCAATACTGTAGCCAGGGTCCTGGCAAATTTTGAAGTTGAATATGCCCTGTAAAGTTCACCAAGAACAGGCAACGTGAGCTTCCACCTGTCAATATATATCTGGCCTGTTTCTGACTTTTTAAAATAATAACACCCTGCTGCAATAAAAAAACTGATAATAAAGCAATACATCAAGTTCGATTTTATCATGGTGCTGCTTTCAATAAGGATCGCTGTGATCAAAGGCAGTTTGGAACCTGTATCTAAAAATGTGCCGGCAACTGCCGGCACAACATACATAAAGAGAAAAACCAGGACAAATAAAGAAACAACAGTTAATATTATCGGGTATACAGATGCCGAGATAACCTTTTTTTTGGTTTCTGATGTTTTTTTCATGTATTCGATATATCTTGAGATCGCAAGCGGTATATTGCCGCTCTTCTCACCGGCCTGGAGTGACGCCACATAAAGTTTGGGGAAGGCATGTGTTTGTTTGCCAAAAGCCCCGGAAAGGGATTCCCCGGTTTTAATATCAGTCCGGATTTCTTTTAACAGATCCGTCAGTTCGCTTTCAATATTATTATCTATTATAGCATCCAGTGCCGAAACAATTGAAAGGCCTGCTCTTACAAGGGCAGAAAATTCCTGGTTGAATGAATAGAAGTCGTTTGTCTTAAAACGCCGGAGCCTGTTGGAGTGCTTCAGCAAATGACCCAGTCGGTCAGGGCCTTTAATTTCCAGAACAAAATTTCCGTCATTTTCAAGTCGTTTCTTCAGGGCAGTTTTTGTGTCAGCCGTAAGGTTTTTATTAGTGACGCTGCCGTTGGAAGTGGCTATTTTGCATTGAAAGGAAGGCATAATATCAACAACTCAAAGAAAATTTCATTATAGAATTATTACCTGATTAATTGACAGTTTATTATATATAATTATCATAAATATGCAGAAAAAAAGCGCTATAGTCAAGAATTTATAATAATTTTGTTTAATTATATTAAAATATACAATGTGTTGTAAATATTTTGGAAGAGAAAAGATACAAGATCATTCTGGCGGCAGCGTTGAAATAAAAAGCGGGCTGTTATCTGTATATACAGACACAG
>JAUXDD010000233.1 GCA_030618465.1 Desulfobacteraceae bacterium | reverse complement strand
AAATTTCGTTCCCGGACATTCCCGAACGTATAATCCTGCCAGAACTGATCCGGGTGGACGTTTCCCAGGAAATCGATGTTACTGATTCCCACGCCGGTTGAGTTGGCCGCCCCCCCGTTCCACGCGAGGAGTTCCCGGACTTCTTTCGCCCTTTCCGGATCACTCTCTTTTAGTTTCATGTAGAGATAGACGCCGTCGGAATGGTTGTCCACAGTAAGGATGTTGATTTCTTTTCCGCGTTTGAAAAAATCATCGGTCCGTTCCAGTATGATATCCATGGCATGACGGGATTCTTCATGGCTGAGATCATCCTTGTACATCTCACTCCCGCGGCCGGAATAGACCAGGTGGTAAAAACAGGCCCGTGGGATTCCCTCCTGCTCGATAAAGTCGAAAATGCGGTGAAGGTCCTTATAATTTTTCCGGGTCAGTGTTAACCGGAGCCCCACGCGCTGACCAACGGCCATACAGTTTTCAAACCCCTTCATGGCTTTTTTGAAAGCGCCTTTAACCCCCCGGAACATGTCATTGGCATCTTCCATGCCGTCAAGGCTGATGCCTGCATACACCACACCGGCATCTTTGATGCTGTGGGCCATTTCCCTGTCTATCAGGGTACCGTTAGTGGATATCACCGGGCGGATATTTTTTTCTGACGCTCTTTCGATGAGCGTAAGGATGTCTTTTCTAATCAGGGGCTCACCGCCGGAAAAAAGAAGAGACGGGATATTAAAGGATGCCAGGTCATCAATAAGTGTAAAACCCTCTCCTGTCGACAGTTCACCGTCATACTTTTTATGTTCCGAATCCGTATAGCAGTGAACACATTTCAGATTACAGGTCCGGGTGGTATTCCAGACCACAATAGGCCTGCGGTCCTTTGCTGATTTTTCCTGCCTGTGGGGGGCATTCCCATGGGCATCATGGGTTGATTTTGTGCCGTACCGAAGCCCGTCACCGGTTGAACTCCCACCGCAGTATAGTTTTCCCACATCAATCATTCTGTTTGTTCTCCATTTTGCAAGTTTTAAAAAACACCACCGGATTTGTGCCGGATTTTATATGATCTGTTTCAGCTTTGATTCACATCAGCGCCTGTAAATTAACTTTTTATTATAATACGGGATGTAACGCAAGAGGTATAACTGATTTATTCAGCCGGATATGGATTCCATCAATTTTATTTTGAAAAACAAAATGTTGAAATTAGCCAGCAATTTGATAATATAATCAAAGCAGTTTGAACTCATCTGTATGCCGCACTATTTTTTGCTGCGCAGCATTTTTTAACCCGGATAAACAATAGGAACAAATAAGCAAATGGGAAAAACCATACCTGAAAAAGCGAGGTTTTTAAAAAAATTAAAAGAGGCCGGTTTCAATGTGCCGGATCTTATTTACGTTTCCGCTGAAGATATTACCGGTGAAAATTTTAATGATCTGAATACCTTTCTTGAAAACCACAGGGAGAGCTACAAAGTAATTGCGCGGAGTGCTCACCCCAGGGAAGAATTTTTCAAAGGAGGGACGTTTGATTCCCTGGAAACATATGCTGATTTAAACGGGATAAAATATGCGCGAAAACGGATTGTTAATTCTTTTAAAACAAACAACCGCCTATCTATCCTGAGACAACAGCTGTTCAACAATGCTCCCCAAATTGATCCGGATGAAATGGGGGTCATGGTGATGCCGTTTATAGACGGTATTCCCGTGATGGCAAAAATGATCAGAGACTATTGGGAATTTGGTTACAGCCGGGACAGAATACATAAAGTGCAGAGTGAACCGTATATTACCAAAACACCGCATGATACAAAACTGCTTGACATATCCGAGGCCGTCCAGAATCATCTGGGTTTCAAATGTGAAATTGAATATATCATATCTGAAGACGGAACCATTTATATTGTTCAGGCAAAAGATATCTCCAGGATTGAAATCCTTGAAGAAAAAGAGAGCAACCTCTCTGTCCGTCTGAATCGCATACGCAGGATACGAAAAAGAAAAAATTACCGTGAACGGCCGATCTTTGTCATGGACAACCGGCAATTTTATATCCGCATTGTCAGCAAATGCGAGGATTTTATGAATGGATCCAATGGATCAAAAACCGGCCTGGAAAGCATTCTTAATGTTATAGAAGCATATGAAAAAGAGCTTGAACTGTTTGCGTTACAGCATGAGCGGTATGCCGTGCTTGGCTTTCAGGTGCAGGTTCCGCCGCCGCTTTACCAGATTGTCAATCATTATCTGGATGACACACCGGAACTACAGAAAATACTTTCCAAAGCGCTGTCGGCAAATATCTACATGATTGATTATTTTCTGGCGGAAGCAGATACGCTTCTTGCAAGTAATAAAATCAAACTCAAGATGTGCACCCATGATGCATACGGTATTGATACGATCAGAAATCCCATATGGCATGTGGAATGGAATACCGACAGGCATGATGAGGTTGTAAAAAAATTCAAAAAGCTGGGATTTGTGACCGGGGATACGGTTGGCATTGAGATTGATTCCAGCGAGACACCGATTGTTCACCGGCTATAATCTGTTTTTTCATTTTCTTTACGGGAGATCACGGTAAGGAGGCAGCCATGAAAACATTTCCTGACATAAGCAGTACAATGGGTTCAACACCGTTAGTGAAGCTGAATACATTATGCAAAGGACTTGATGCGGATGTATTTGCAAAGCTTGAATTCTTCAATCCGGTTGGCAGTGTGAAGGATCGAATCGGGGTTTCAATGGTCAATGCAGCAGAAAAAGAGGGATTGATCAGAGATGGCACGTTGATTGTTGAACCCACTAGCGGCAATACCGGTATTGCCCTTGCGTTTGTATGTGCTGAAAGGGATTACCGCCTCTGCCTGACCATGCCTGAGACCATGAGTATTGAGAGAAGAAAACTGTTAAGTCACCTGGGGGCGGATCTTGTTTTGACACCCGGAGAAAAGGGGATGAAGGGCGCAATTGAGAAAGCAAAAGAAATCCTGGCAGCAGAAAAAAATGCTTTTATGCCCGATCAGTTTTCAAATCCGGCAAACCCGGAAGTTCACAGGAAAACCACTGCAGAAGAGATATGGAACGATACGGATGGTAAGGTTGATATCTTTGTGTCCGGTGTGGGTACCGGGGGAACCATCACCGGTGTTTCCCAGGTTATTAAATCCCGGAAACCGGAATTTAAGGCGGTCGCTGTTGAGCCGGCTGCATCACCGATACTTTCAGGGGGAAGTCCGGGGCCGCACAAAATACAGGGGATCGGTGCCGGATTTGTTCCGGATGTTCTTGACAGGACCATTATTGATGATGTTGTTACGGTGGCAAATGAGGACGCTTTTGAAACAGCAAGGGCGCTTGCCAGAAAAGAGGGGATCCTGTGCGGCATTTCTTCAGGTGCTGCGGTTTGGGCCGCCATGGAGGTGGCAAAACGTGAGGGCTCAAAAGGTAAGCAGATCGTGGTGATTCTGCCGAGTACGGGTGAGCGATATTTAAGTACGGATTTGTTTGTCTGAAAAATTTATACCGGGAGCAAAGGCGGATGGTCGCCAAGCAGTTGTGTGATGGTTGTTTTCAGCAGGATGAACGTTGTCTTTGTTCCATGGGCATCAGGAGCTGCCAGATTTGCTATGGCCAGGCCGTTTATTGTATTGAACAAAAAACGCTGGGCAGCAATGTGATGTTCCCGCGAGGCCGGTGTATCCCAGAATGTTCCCATCCACATGCGATCAATAATCAATAAGATATGATCCATATGCTTTTTCATCTTTTCAGTAAATACACTGTCATTTTTCATGTTCATCATGATTTCCAGGGATGTCCAGAAAAGAGGGGTTTGATATTTTTCCCAGAGAACTTCAATAAACCGGGCAACACGATCCTCCAGATTCTCACTTTCAATGATTGTTGTTGAAAGCCTGGCTGCAAGCTGACTGAAAGACAATTCAATTACGGCGAACAGAATACCTGCCTTGTCTCCAAAATGGTGCTGGATGGCACCGGTGGTCACACCGGCTGCCGCGGCAATTTGTCCCATACTGGCCTTTTTAAATCCGGATTTTGAAATAATCTCAACAGCCGCCTGGATGATTCGTTGCCGGGTCTTGGCGCTTCGTTCCGCCTGTGTGCGGCCTTTTCGAGCTTTCTTATTCTTTAACGCAGCAGGCATTATTTGTTCCTCGGGGTAAACCCCATCAATATACTAAAGCTATTCGTTTTCATATCCATTTCCGCTATCATAATGCGAAACTTAAAGAAAATCAAGTGCTAACCGTTTTTTAAACATTAGAAATATAATAATTATAACATTCAGAGAAATAACAAATATTTTATATAATATATCTTGAAATATAAAAATACATTATATATGTAATGTATAAAATTTGTTTCATGGAGTTTATGTAAAATGAAGATCACTGTAAAATCAACATTTCAGGAATTAAGGGTGCATGAGCGGGATGTCAGAAAACGCATTATTATAAATGTGACAAGAGCGCTGTTTAAAAAAAATGAGTTTCACGAGGTCGGTATGCGGCGTATTGCAAAAAAAGCCGGTGTTTCAACAGCAACATTATATCAATATTTTACATGCCGTGATGATTTGTATATTGAAGCATTTAAGCAGGATATTGATAACTTTGAGAAGGTCATGGTTGAGTGTTTTGAGGAAAAACCTTCAATAGAAAAATTGACGGATATAGCCATTGATTACCTGCTGGAAAATGAGGCCGTGTTTCATATGCTGTGCCATTTCATGACAAGGGGGAATCAAAACAAAAAGATATACAAAAAATTTCATAAGGTGTTTCAATATT
>JAUXDD010000174.1 GCA_030618465.1 Desulfobacteraceae bacterium | reverse complement strand
TACTGTCATGGAAACAGCCATTGATGCCGGTGCAGAAGATGTACGTGAAGAAGATACCGGTTTTGAAATAATTACAACCCCTGAAGATTTTGAATCTGTCAAAGAGGCCATAGACGCAGCATCCATAGCATACAATGTTGCTGAGGTTACCATGCTGCCCCAGACAATGCTGAGTCTTTCCGGTAAGGAAGCTGAGCAGATGCTCAGGTTGATGGAAAACCTTGAAGACTGCGATGATGTTCAAAAAGTTTACACAAATGCAGATATTCCTGATGAGATTGTAAACGCAGTTTAATATACTGGTTGGCCGGTTAGCCTGTTTGCCGGTTGACCGGTTGATTGATTGAATCATTTTAATTTTTAATATTATCATCCAATCTACAGCGAACAGGCAACCCGGGATACTGGCTAACCGGCCAACTGACTCCACTTCAGGCTGTTGACTACAATGGGAAACATTTTCGAAAGACTGGCAAGGATCACCAGCGCAAATATTGAGCACTTCAGCCGGTCTATTGATGACTATATAAAAAAACGAAGACGTCCGGAATGGGAAAACGGAAGGGAAGGAGATCGTTTTTCCGGTTTTCATAAAGATGCAGGTAAAACCGCATCTCACTCCTCAGGGGCAAAAAGCCATTCGGACGATACCGGTCGGGATGACTTTAAAAAAAACACCCCGGGAAAAAACTATCCCCATATACCGCAACAGGTTGTTGAAGACCTTGCTGTTTTTAATTTATCACCCCCCTCTTCATTTAAGGCCGTAAAAAAGGCCAGAAAACGGGAAGTAAAGAAATATCATTCTGATAAATTTATGCATGATCCTGAAAAACTTGAGACATCAAAACAGATCATGCAGATATATAATGCCGCCTATGACCGTTTGAAAACCTATTATAACGGAGTGTAGTTTCTTATTATTAATACTTGCCATCTTCTCTCCGGAATGCATTAATTTTTTTAATCTTATTAAAGTTCTTTATAAATGTTTTTAATAGTTCCATGCAAAAGTTCTTTCCACGCTTTTGGTAACATCATAGAAACCGGTAAACTTTTCCATGGAAAACTTCAGGGTACGTTTTTTAACATCAAGCACGATGCCCGGGTCGATGCCAAACTCGTTGCAAAAAAGGTTTCCTTAAATTTCCGAACAAGAAAAAAATTCTTGACACGGTTCACCAAGAGTTTCATTATTCGGTTTAAAAATCCACATTATTCCTTATGACATCGTGTACGCAACAAATTTTTTGAACTAATACCTGATATATCGCTACTGTTTGGGGTCATCGATTTTTTGCATCTGCTTATTGAATTTGAATTTTCCGGTGCAGCCTAATTCTATCGTTGGTGTTTTTTTAAAAATGAAAGGGGGAAGCTAATGAATAAACACTATATTTTCTTTTTAAAACTAGTTTTGTCATCTTGTATGATTATTCTTGTAAGCGGTTGCTCAACTACAATGAAATTACACTACGTAAAACCGCCTTTTAAAGAAATGAATAAAGGAGAAATTTATGTGGTTATTGATGACCAGCGTCCTCCTGAGAAAGGGGGTAATGATCCAACACGTGTTGGAACAATAAGGAATACGGTTGGTATGCCTTTTTCCTTGAAATCAAGTGCCGATCGAGAACCTTCATCTGTTATAAAAGAATTGGTTTCAGATTGTTTGAAAACAGCAGGATATAAAATTTCAGAGCAGCCGTATAGTAAAGCTCAGCTGCATGTGGTGCTTAAAATGTTTTGGAGTGACGGCTACCAGCACAGCAAAATGTGGACGAAAATATCAGCGGAATTAAAAAAAGATGAACATTCTCAGCCTGTTTGGGAACACTTATTTGAATCCAATATTGGTGTAACATGGAAGACAGGATACGGTCCATTTGATAAAGGTATTAACAGCATGTTGGAAGAGGTCAAGAATAAGATGATTACTGAGTTTAATGCCCCCCGGTTTAATAAAAGTCTAAAATCTTTATGATCATCACAAACACGACCGGGATCACCCCGTAAAACATTACTACCTCAACCGGAGATAACCCGTAGAAGGGTGGGCGGTGGTTTTAATGTGGCGTCTGATTGAAACCAGTTGGCCAGCCAACAATAATGGTCTGCATGCTTGCCCTGGTGGTTATCCTGATGAGATAATTATTCCGCATAAACAAACATCAACCCAGAACCACCCGGGCAGACACATGGGTCTGCCCCTACCGTACCGGGTATATATCCGGATCATATCACAAAAACAATCCAAAACCCCTAATGGCCGGCACTTATAATTACTTCCTGCTCACTTGATTATTTTTAAAAATAATGACATATAAAACCCTAGGCTGACACCTTTTTAAATCTTTAACTATTTCAGGGGTTATTCTAAAGGATGAATCGAATATTTTATAGTTTTTGTATTATATCTGCTTTTTTCTGCATCTGTGTCCTTTTGTTTACAGGATGCTCCAGGCCGGAAACCCGGTCAAAACCGCCTGCCCATTCGCGGCCGTATAAAGTAAACGGCAAGTGGTATAAACCCGTAGCAAGTTCCCGGGGTTTTACCCAGAGCGGCCTTGCCTCCTGGTATGGGAAAGACTTTCACGGTAAAAAAACGTCAAACGGTGAAACCTACAATATGTATGCAATGACCGCCGCACACAAAACCCTGCCCCTGGGTACGTATGTACGGGTGTATAATAAGCAGAACAACAGGGAAATTGATGTCCGGATTAATGACCGGGGGCCCTTTATTCGGGGCAGGATCATTGATTTGTCCTATACGGGGGCAAAAAAGCTGGGAGTAATAACCGCAGGAACAGCCCCTGTGAAAATTGTTGCTCTTGGCACGCCTTCGCCGGCAAAGAAAAAGAAGGCAAATGAGCCCCAGGCCTATGTGCCGGTAAATTATTATGCCGGTGTGTTTACATTTCAGGTGGGGGCCTTTAAAGACAGGCAAAACGCCGAACGATTAAGAGACAAGCTTGGCACGTCATATGAAAATGCCCACATTGCCGTTTATGACAATGGAGAGGAAGTTTTTTACAGGGTGCGTGTGGGAAAATATGACTCCCTTGAAAAAATTGAAAAAGACGAGCGTGTTCTCATCCAGGACGGGTATCCGGATGCAATTATCGTTGCGGAATAGTTAGTTTTTTAAGGAACTTATAAATGCTGAAAAAGGTTGTTTTCCTGGACAGGGACGGAGTTATTAACCGCGACTCGCCGGATTATATAAAAAGCTGGGATGAATTTGAATTTCTTCCGGGAAGTATAGAAGGCATAAGATCTTTAACTGCAAACGGTTTCGAAACTATCATTATATCAAACCAGTCGGCACTTAACAGGAACCTGATAACCGAAGAGGGGCTTTCGTATCTGTTTTCAATGATGAAAACATCCATTGAAGCTGAAGGCGGACTGATAAAAGATATCTTTTACTGTCCCCACAGGCCTGACGAAGGATGTGAATGCCGCAAACCAAAACCGTATATGATTTATAAGGCGGAAAAAGCCTACTCCATTGACCTTAAAACTTCCTATCTGGTGGGTGACAGTGTTAAAGATATTGAATGCGCAAGAAATGCAGGATGTGGAAATACCGTTCTTGTCAGGACCGGAAACGGGATAAGTGCTGAAAAAAGCCTGACTGAAAAAAAGATATTTCCGGACCATATTGCGGATAATTTATTAGGAGCTGCTCACTGGATAATTAACCATAACCAGACATCAAATAATCCTGCCGCATGATCACCCTTGAAGGACACCTGGATCGTATTACCTATTATAATGATGACAATCATTATACGATTGCCCGGTTAAAACCGGCCAATACGGGCAACCAGGTGACCATTGTAGGGTTCATGGCGGGAGTCAGCCCCGGCCAGACATTGAAAGTCTCCGGCAGCTGGGAAACCCACAGGAAATACGGCCAGCAGTTCAAAATCGATTCTTTTGAAATCACTCTGCCGGCAACCGTAGATGGCATTGAAGAATACCTGAAGTCAGGCGTGATAAAAGGCATTGGGCCGCTGATGGCAAGCCGTCTGGTCGGATATTTTGGGGCAAAGACCCTTGACGTGATTGAAAAAGAGCCGGAAAAACTCACGGAAGTTTCCGGCATTGGAAAGGGCAAATCCTCTTTAATTCGCAATGCATGGCAGGAGCACCATGCGGTGCGAACCCTGATGAATTTTTTGCAGGATCACGGCGTCAAGGCATCATACAGTGCGAGGATATACATGGAATACGGCACGGATGCCATCCACATTATTCAAAACGATCCATACCGTCTTACAGAAGATATTCCTGGCGCAAAATTTAAAATAGCAGATACCATAGCCAAGAAGATGGACATACCGAAGGATGATCCAAGACGGATCCGCGCGTGTGTTTCGTATGTACTCCATCAGAATACAGAAGACGGGCATGTGTTTTCTTATGAGAACGAGGTGGTTAGGAGCTGCAACAGCCTTATTGGTATCGGCCCTGACAATATCCGTATGGCTCTGCATGATCTTTCCGAAGAAAGAAAGATTGTGATAGAGGAGGCTTCGCCGGATGATGAATCAAGTCCTGTTTATTTACAGTCTCTGCATGCCGCGGAAAAAGGGATTGCCAACAGAATACGGGCACTCATGTCGGTTCCTGTTGACCTGCCGGATCTTGATTCTGACGCCATATCCCGGGAAGTCCTGAAAAAACTTGCCATTCAGCTCTCTTCAGAACAGCTGGAGGTTCTCGAAAAAGTGCTTTCCTATCGTGCGGTCATTATAACCGGCGGCCCCGGAACCGGTAAAACGACGCTTATACGATCCATCAATGCTCTTTTTACGGCAATCGGCAAACAGATCGCCATGGCCGCTCCAACCGGACGCGCTGCCCGGCGACTTTCAGAAGTTACGAAAAGAGAGGCAAAAACAATCCACCGGCTTCTCGGGTATAATTTTAAGGGCAACCAGTTTGAAAAAAATGAGGACAATCCCCTTGATGCGGATGCGGTTGTCATAGACGAGGCTTCAATGGTGGATACATTCGTCATGTGGCATCTGTTAAAAGCGGTTCCTGTAACATCCGTTCTTATTCTTGTGGGGGATATTTTCCAGCTTCCGTCTGTGGGCCCGGGGAGTGTTCTTGAGGATATGATAAAATCGGAAAGCATTCCCGCCTTTTACCTGACAAAAATCTTCAGGCAGGCCCAGGAAAGCCCGATTATTGTCAACGCCCATAAAGTCAGGCAGGGTGAATTCCCGGATTTCCAGAAGTTTGATGAGACCTCCGAACTTTCTGAATTTTATTTTCTTGAACAGGGCACGCCTGAAGCTGCAGTCAATACCATCGTCAGGCTTTGCAGTGAAAGAATCCCCGAAAGTTTCGGGCTTGACCCCATGAAAGATATCCAGGTATTAACGCCCATGCACAAAGGTGATGTGGGCACTATCAACCTGAACCAGGTGCTGCAAAAAGCATTGAATGCGACCCCGGTTTTGATGGAACACATGGGAAATGCATACCGGTCAGGGGACAAAGTCATGCACCTGCGGAACAACTACCAGAAGGAGGTCTTCAACGGCGATATCGGGACAATCCTTTCTGTTGACAAAGAGGACCGGCAGATAGCCGTCGATTACTATGGCCGGGCTGTCAATTACGAATTTGAAGAGATGAATGAAATTTCCCTTGCCTATGCCATAACCGTGCATAAATCCCAGGGGTCGGAATATCCGGCAGTGGTTGTGCCCATCATGACCCAGCACTATGTACTTCTTCAGCGAAACCTGCTGTACACGGCACTGACGCGCGGAAAACGGCTGGTAGTTCTGGTAGGCACAAGAAAAGCGCTTGGAATTGCATTGAATAACGACAATCCTGGAAAACGCCTCACAAAACTGGCAGGCAGGATAAAAGATTGTATTTAAAGCCACAGGAAAACCATCGAATGACCATATACAAAACAAAAAAAGAAATCAGAAATTTTTTTAAAAAACAGGGTCTCACATATCTTAAACGAACGCGGGTGGTCTGGAAATCCCTGTTATCCCTGAAGCTGGATGAAAGTCCCTATTATAAGGACAATCAGGAAGAATTTGAGCTGTTTAGCGAAATATATGCAAAATATATTGAAAAAAGCCATATCGCACCAATTTATATAAAAAAAATTGACGATAAAGTCGGTTATGGTGTTTTTGCGGCTGAAACTATTAAAAAGAACGATTTTATCGGTGAATATACCGGCGTTGTTCAGGCTGCAGATGAAAATGCAGGAATAGAACTTGATGAGGGAGGGTATGAATCCGATTTTTCCTGGTATTATCTTGATGAAATAAAAGAATGCCCGAACCTGGAAATTAACGGACGGTTTGAAGGAAACGAAATGCGGTTTCTTAACCACAATATAAAACCGAACATTGAAGTAGAACATATATTACATGACGGGCAATGGATTATTTTCTTTATAGCAGCCCGGGGCATAAAAAAAGACGAACAGCTTTTGATTAGTTATGGGGACGGTTACTGGGAAGATGGCTCCAGGGAAATGGAGAGCCTTTAACTTGAAAAAAGTTCGATTTCCCCACCCCCGGCGGGAGGGGATTAAGGGGCAATGTTGTTGACTTAAGAAAAAAGTTCATTTGAATTGTGTTTTTTTCATTTTAATGAAAGCCGTTAAATCCCCCCCGGCCCCCCTTTACGAAAGGGGGGAGAAAAACTTCCCCCTT